>NZ_JBHWZY010000181.1:0-9935 GCF_042727815.1 Nocardia sp. NPDC060220 | reverse complement strand
GCCAAAGGCACCGCCGCCCACCTCGTTCCCAGCCTGCGTCCCCACCCCGGGCGGACGGTGGCTGCCGTGCTGCGCTGCATGGCGTCTCCTCTGTCTAGGTGACGCTGATTACAGCACGGTGACTTGTTTCTAACAAGACCTCTTGTTCACATGTCCGCCACTCGCCGTTGACAAGCGATCAATCGTGCCAATATTCTCTTCCTATACGCAGATACTTCTTTCATGCAGAGTTAGTCGAGAGGCGCCCCCATGACCACCATCGCCACCACCCGCCCCACCAAATCCCGACGGCGCACCATCGGGCGAGCGCTCGGTGCCACCACCCTCGTGCTCGGCCTTGCCGGCGCCGCCGGCTACCTGTGGCTGGGCTACACCTCCGAGGTGCGCAACATCGGCGTCACCGAGTGCGCGAGCCTCGTCCCCGACGGCGGCACCGAATCCGATCTGCGTGCGGTGTGCGCCACGCTCAGCGCGATGACCGCCGCCTGGGACCGCAACGACGCCGATGCCTTCGGCGCCACGTTCACCGAAAATGCCACCTACACAACGTTTATCGGCACCCACTACCAGGGCCGCGCGGATCTGACCGAGGCGCATCGCGCACTGTTCAACGGCTTCCTGAAAGGCTCCAAGCTCGCGGACTCCTTCCTCGATGCCCGCTTCTACGGCGCCGACGTCGCCATCGTCACCAGCCGCGGCGACCGCTACGACGACGACAAGCCCGCCGAACTGTCCAAGACCCAGACCTACACCCTGGTTCGCGAACCCGACGACCAGTGGCGCATCGCGGCCTTCCACAACACCCAGCGTCAGCCCAGGATGGAGCGGATCTCGTTCCTCTTCGACCCGGCAACCAAACCGACAGCCGAACGATGAACACCGATCACCTTGTGCGAGTGGACAACCGGCGCGGGGTAGAGTGCGCGTGAACGTTACAGGGGTGTCGGCGCTCGATTCGGGGGAATACGGTGGACGAAGTCTTGGCCTTGATCGGGGTGGGTGGTCTGATCCCCACGATGATCGCCGCGGTGTCTGCGTGGTTCTCCGCGACATTCAGTCGCCGCGTCAGCAAGCGGGCCATCGAAGTCACCATGACCGGCGACACCGCTGCCCCGGTCGTCTCGGAACCGGCGGATCCGGCCACCGGCGACACCGGGACGCCGCGTCGTCGAACAGAGGAATACCTTCGCCAGGTACGCAGCGCGATGGCGCAGAGCACGGCGTTCTTCTGGGCGTACATGATCAGCGGTTGCTGCGGCGTGGTGGTGGTTCTCGCCGCGGCGTCGATGGTGGCGTTCGGCAATCGCGACGCCGCCGCCGCGACCTCGATCATGGGCGCGGTGCCGGTCGGGATCACCGCGCTGTTCTACAAGCGCTCCACCGACCTCGACAAGATCGTGGGCGAGAACCTCACCCGCTTGAGCAAAGCCGACGAGATCGCCGAGGCCAACCGTGCCGCCCACGATGTGGTGTCGCGGATGGGCGTCGGTGCCGATCAGGATCGGCTCCTGGCGATGATCGGTGTGCGGCAGCTCTTTCCCTCCGCCACACCCACCGAGGTGGCCGAACTCCTTCGCACGGTGCCCGTCGAAGCCGGGACGGTGACCTCGCGGGTGTGACGTGCGCACGGCGTTCAGTTGCCGTACTGCGCGGTCTCCGGGCGCTCGATCAAGAGCACGTGCGCGACCTCGTCGGCGACCGGCCGGTGCCGAATTCCCGCGGGCACCACGAACAATTCGCCGGGTCGCAGGATCACGGGTGCGCGGTCTGCCAGTTCGACGCGGAACGTGCCGTCCCAGCAGAGGAAGAGTTCGTCTTCGTCGTGGTGGTGCCAGGGAAACTCACCCGCCAGCCGGGCGACGCGGACGACGGTGTCGTTGACCGCTGCCAGCTCGTGCTGCTGGAACGGGCCGGGCAGGGCTGCGATGGCCGCGGGGATCGAGACGGAACCGGTGGTGCTCGAGGCTGTCATGGTGATCATCGTCGGGCCGCACGGGGCGCCGATCCAGCGCCAATCGCGCATAATTGGTCTGCCTATGGAACCAATTGACGTGACAGATCGGCTCGGTCGCTGGTCGGCGGGGCGTGGGCCGCTGTACGCCCTGCTCGCGGCGGGGTTGCGCGCGCTGATCGAGGACGGCGAACTGGCGCCGGGGGTGCTGCTGCCGCCGGATCGGGCACTCGCCGTCGCCTTGTCGGTCGGGCGGAGCACCGTGGTAGCGGCCTACGACCTGCTGCAGGACGAAGGCCGGATCGTGCGGCGGCAGGGCAGTGGCACCCGCGTCGCGGGGACGCCACGGATCGATCCGCCGGCGACCACGAGTGAGCCGATGTTTCTCGACCTGCTCGAGCCGCGATCCGACGTGATCTCGCTGGCCTGCGCGGCACCGGACCGGCCGCCGGTCGAACTGGCCGAGTCCTACGCGGCGATGCTGCCCGCGTTGGCAGCGACGACCGACGACATCGGCTACTACCCGTCGGGCCATCCGACGCTTCGGGAGGCCGTCGCCGAGTACTACCGGGGGCGCGGGCTGCCGACCGAGGCCGGGCAGATCCTCGTCACCGCCGGCGGGCAACAAGCACTGTCGTTGCTCGCCAGGGCTTACCTTCGGCCCGGCGATCACGTCCTCGTGGAAGCCCCGACCTACCCGGGGGCGTTGGAAGCCTTTCGCGCGGAGGCGGCGGTCGTCTCCGGACTGCCGCCCGGACTGCACGGTTTCGCGGGCGCGATCCGAGACCGTCGGCCCGCACTCGCCTATGTGATCCCCACCTATCAGAACCCGACAGGGTCGGTGCTTTCCACGCTCGTGCGCCGCGGTCTCGCGGAAACATCAGCAGCAGAGGGGATTCCGCTGATCGATGACGAGGTGCTCGCCGAACTCGGTTTCCCGGGCCAGGAGACTCCGCCGCCCCTTGCCGTGTTCGCCGACACCGTGATCACCGTCGGTTCGCTGAGCAAGAGCGTCTGGGGCGGACTACGTATCGGCTGGATACGCGCGGCGACCCCCGTCGTGGCCAAGCTCGCCAGACTGCGCGCGGTGCACGATCTCGGCGGCAATCTTCCTGCCCAGCTGGCCGCGGCCGAGCTACTCCCCCGCCGCGACGCCATGCTGCGCACCCAGGCCGCCGAACGCGAGCGCCGCCACGACCACCTGTGTGCCGAGCTCGCGCGCCGGATTCCCGAATGGGACGTGGCGCGGGTCCGGGGCGGACAGACGCTCTGGATCCGGCTACCGCACGGTGATGGCGCCTCCTTCGCGCAAGCCGCACTGCGACACCGTATTTCGATCCTGGCCGGTGGCGGGCTCGATCCGACCGGCGGCAGCGACCGTTATCTGCGGATCCACTTCCTGCATCCGCTGGAGACCCTCACCACCGCAGTCGATCGCCTCGCGCAAGCGTGGCGTACCTACCGCCCGCCGACCACACTCACTGCCGCCGCGCCTCCGCTCGCGCTGTAGCCGACGCAGAGGTTGACCTTGACGCAGCGTCAGGGTTGCACCCTTGTCGCATGACGAACAACGACATCTCCTCGACGAAGCCCGCACCGCCGGTCGGCGGGTTCACCGAGATCGACGGCAATCGCCTTTTCGTCCATCGGTCGGGCAGTGGTGGACCGGCGGTGGTCTTCCTGCCCGGCGCGAGTGCGGTCGGACTCGACTATTTCGGTGTGCAGCAGCAGGTTTCGCAGTTCACCAGCGCCGTGGTGTACGACCGCGGCGGCACCGGCTACAGCGATCCGCTGCCCCTGCCCCGTACCGCCACCGAGGTCGCCACAGAATTGCACCAGCTGCTGGGCACTCTCGACGAACTCTCGGGCCCTTATGTTCTCGCCGCCCACTCACTCGGATGCCTCTACGCGCACCGGTTCGCGCAGCTGTACCCGCGGCACGTGGCCGGACTGGTCTGGATGGACGGCTTGCACCGAGACTGGGACCAGTTCATGCCACCGGCGATGGGACTGGCCGCGGCCGCGGCGCCCGCACCCGATGCCGAGCAGCTCGAACGCCTGCGTACAACCCTTCGCGAAATGGCCGCCGGGCTGCTCGCGGACTACCCGGAACCGGTGCGGCGAGCATTGACGGAGGCGAAGGCGAGCGACGAGTGGATCCGGGCGGGCTTCGCCGAGCGCAACGGGTTGCCGGAACTGGCCGCCGAATTGCACGCCGGGCCCAACATTCCCGATATTCCGCTGGTGGCGCTCAGCGTGCTGGGCCCGGACCCGCACCAGTCGCGCGAGGCGCTGGCCGAGATCCACGACGGCAGGCGGCGAATGGACGCGGCGATGGTACGCGGGGTTTCCCAGGGGCAACAGCGCATTCTCTCCGACACCGTGCACCACCGGCTCTGCTTCGATCGCCCCGATGCCGTGGTCGAGGCGATCCGCGATGTCATCGACCAGGTTCGTCGCCGCTAGGATCGGCGCGGTGCTCACCATCGGCCAACTCGCGGCGACCGCCGGCGTGACCGTGCGCACGGTACGCCACTACCACCAGGTCGGCCTGTTGCCCGAGCCCGAGCGCGACGCCTCCGGCTATCGCCGCTACCCCGCGCAGGCGGCGGTCGATCTCATCCGGATCAGAACCCTCGCCGACGCGGGCGTTCCGCTGTCCCGGATCGACGCGCTGCTCCACGCCCAACCGGCCGAATTCGCCACGGCCATCAGCGAGATCGACACCGCGCTCGGGCGCAAGATCGATCAGCTCGCCGAGTACCGCCACCGGATCGCCGAACTGGCAAGCGGCGAAAGCCTTTTCCTCCCCGGCGAGGTGGTCACCCTGCTGAACCGGATGCGCGGTCTCGGCATCAGCCAACAACGGATGCGCCTCGAGCGTGACGCCTGGATCTTGTTGCACGCGTTGGACACCGACGCGATCCCGCACCGGGTCCGGGAGAAGAACGCCGAATTCGACGACCCGGAAACCATCCGCCTGTACCGCGCGGTCGATGAATCGGTCGACTGGCACCCCCACGACCCACGCCTCGACCGCCTCATCGACGACCTCGACGCCTGGGAAATCGCCCACACCCGCAGCCCCACCCGCTCCACCGAACTGGTCGCTTCCCGCATCGCGGAGTCCTCCCCCGCCTGGCAACGCATCGTCGACGCACTCACCCACCGCGCCGAACAACGAGCCTCCGAACCCTGACCCGATTGCGCGGTCCGGATTGCATCGGATCAGTGCGCCGTGCTGCGGCGCGGAACGTAGCGCACGCTCAGCACCGCTATCGCGACGAAACACACCACTGTCAGGGTGATCCCGATGCGCGCACCGAAAATCGAATCCGGAGCGGCCAGGCACGCCCCCAACAGTGCGATGCCGATCGCCATTCCGACCTGACGCGAGGTATTGAGGACTCCGGATGCCAAACCGGCATAGCGCGGGTCCGCGGAGGCCATCGCCGCGCCGTTGCTGCTGGGCCCGAAAGTCCGCACCCGAATCCGACGATCGCGGAGCCGACCAGCACCACCGGCCACCTGTCCGGCTCTCCCACAGCCGAACACACGACGGCCCCGACCACAGCGGTGAGCGACCCCGTGATCAGTAGCCACCTCATCCCACGGTCCGCCCACCGGCGGTTGAGTACCACGGTCGCGAACGTCCACAGAACAGCGAACGGCAGGAAGAACAATCCGGTGGTGCGGGCGTCGTAGCCCCACTGCGTCTGCAGGAACACAGCGAGCATGAATTGCAGCCTATAGGCACCGAATTGGAAGGCGAACCCGTTCGCGATCGAGGCGGAGAAGGATGCGCTGCGCAACATCGTCAACGGCAGGACCGGCGACGCAACCCGCGATTCAGCCCCGACGAACCCCAACAGGAACAGCGCGGACGCGGCAAGGAGTACCAGCGTCAACGGCGACGACCAGCCACGTTCACCACCTTCGATCAGACCGCCGACGAGTGTCCCCAGACCCGCGATCGCCAGGAGCCGCGAAGATCCCTTGAAAGCACCGGGCGGCGAGGAGCACCGGCAAGGTCGCACTCACCGCGCAGATCAGCGACGCGACGGTGAATCCGCCCAGCGCCCAGGCAAACACTCGGCGGGCGCCGAGCCGATCAGCCAGCGTTCCCGCGCTGAGCAGCAGCGCGGCCAGCGGAATCGTGTAGACGTTCACCAACCACTGCAGAGCCGCCATAGACCCGCCTGTCTCGGCCCGAATCGACGGCAGGCGCCTACGTCCTTGCTCGCGGCGCATAGTCCAGCGAACCGTTTCGCCGGGCCACCCAAGGCATCCTTCAACTTCTGCCGCGATAGCCGATGCCGCACGCCGTCCCGCGTCGAAGAGTCAGAATCGGGTGGCGGTGGCGGATGCGGTGTGGGCGAAGGCCTGTACTCGGGTGGTTAGGCCGGTGTTGAGCCAGCCGAGGCCGAATTGGAGGGGTGGGGCGTCGGTGACGGGGATGAAGGTGACGTCGGGGCGGAGGTAGAACAGGGGCGCTTGTTCGGTGGTCAGGTAGACGCCTTTGCCCGCGCCGACGAGGGCGAGGATCTCCTGGAAGGTGGCGGCGGTCGGGCCGGGCCGGATGGGGCGACCGGAGGGGGTCTTTCGGGGGTGGTGGAATTCGTCGAAGTAGGCGGGCAGCTGCGGCGGGTTCTGGATCATCGCGGCATCGGCGAGGTCTTCCAGTGAAAGCGCCGGTCTGTGGGCGAGGGTGTGGCCGGCCGGGACCGCGAGCATCTTGGCCTCGGAGATCAGCGGCAGGCCGATGGTCATGTCGGGCTCACGCATCGGGAAGCAGCACAGCATCGCGTCGACCTCGCCGCTGCGCAACTGATTCGCACCATCGCTGAGCTGCAATTCGGTGATCCGCACAGCGCATTCGGGATGCCTGGCCTCGAAGCGCTCGGCGACTTCCAGCAGATACCGTCCACCGGCCGATCCGAAATAGCCGACCCGCACGGTGCCCTGGATGCCACGCCCGGCCAGTTCGGCGTTGCGCACGCTGCGCCGAACCTGCTCGTAGGCGGGGCGAAGTTCCTCGCACAACTGACGGCCGACCGGGGTGAGGGCGACCTTGCGACTGGTCCGTTCGAACAGCGCCACCCCGACCTGACGTTCGAGCCCCTTGATCGTCTTGCTGACATGCGCTGTGGAAACCCGCAGCCGCTCGGCGGTTCGGCCGAAATGCAGTTCCTCCGACAGCGTCAGGAACGCCTCGATCTCGTTTCGCTCCACGGCCGCCTTCGATCATTGCTCGCCGGTTAACGACCCTTGGGTGATTTGTCGTTGATCACGCCCGGCGAACTGTTGATCATAGGTCCGTCTACGAAATATGTTCAGAGAGGCCGGTTTCGACATGGCGGTAGTGCACGTCCCGCAGATCAGGCACAGGGTCGTCGAGGTCGACGGAGTGCGGGTCTTCTATCGAGAGACCGGACCCGCGAACGCACCGACACTGCTTCTCCTGCACGGCTTTCCGTCGGCCTCACACCAGTTCCGACGGCTCATGGACGCCCTCGGTGGCCGATTCCGGCTGATCGCCCCCGACTATCCCGGTTTCGGGCACACCGAGGTCCCCGACGGTTTCGTCTACTCCTTCGAACGGCTGGCCGACATCGTCGAAGGCTTCGTCGACGCGATCGGCCTGGACCGATTCGTGCTGTACGCCTTCGATTTCGGCGGACCGGTCGGCCTGCGCCTGGCCACCCGCCGCCCCGCGTGGATCGCGGGGCTGATCGTGCAGAACGCGAACACCTACGACGAAGGCCTGTCCGACATGGCACGCGCGATGACCGCGAACAAGCCGGGACAGCCGGGCGCGCAGGACAACGTTCGCCAGATCCTCGAACTGCCCGTCACCCGCGGCCAATATGAGGGCGGCACCACCGATCTCGAACTCGTCGCACCCGACGGCTGGACACTGGACCAGCATTTTCTCGACCTCCCCGGCCGCAAGGACGCGCAGGTACACCTGGCCCTCGACTACCACACCAATGTGGCGCTCTACCCGGTGTGGCAGCAGTGGTTGCGCGAGCACCGGCCGCCGACGCTCGTGCTGTGGGGTCGCAATGACGCCTTCTTCCCCGAGGCGGGCGCCAACGCCTACCTCCGCGATCTCCCCGACGCCACCATCCATCTCTTCGAGACCGGCCATTTCGCGCTCGAGGAGAACCTTCCCGAAATCGCCCCGCTCATCAGTGATTTCGTGGACGGTCTGCGCCGGCGCCAGCCGATGAGGATCGCTGTCATCGGCGCCACGGGCAATCTCGGCGGTGCGGTTGTCCGCGCGGCGACCGCTCGCGGTATGCAGGTCACCGCGCTCGGCCGGGACACGGTGGATGTCACCGACGCGGCCTCGGTCAAGAATGCCGTCGCGGGACACGACGCCGTCGTCGCGGCGGTCAAGGGCGATGACCGACTGGTGCCGCGTGGCGCCGAGACCCTCCTGGCGGCCCTGCCCCTCGCCGGGGTCGACCGCCTGGTGTTCCTCGGCGGTGGCGGCAGCCTCGAATACGCACCGGGACAGCGTTTCCTCGATTCTCCGGAGTTTCCCGCCCAGTACCTGGAGACGGCCCGTGACCAGAGCGAGGCGCTGGAAATTCTGCGTGCCGCCGACTCCCTGGTCCGGTGGTCCTACGTCAGCCCGCCGCCGGTGCACCTGGTCCCCGGCGAGGCGACCGGCGTCTATCGGGCCGAGGCCCGCGACACCCCGATCGTGGACGCCGCTGGTGAAAGCCGGATCAGCGTGGGCGATTACGCGAGCGCGATCGTCGACGCGCTGGAGGACAACACTTTCGTCGGCCTGCGCTTCACCGTCTCGTACTGAGCGGTGCCGCGCCGACCTCAGCGCCGGAGAAGCTCGCGCAGGGCGGCGGTGACGGTCCGGGGGTCCTCCTCGGCCATGAAGTGACCCGCGTCGACGGTGCGGTGGTCGAGGTCGGGCGCCCAGCTCGACCACAGTGCCGCCGCTTCGTATCCGAGCGCGGCGCCCCAGTCCTGCTGCATGACCGTGACGGGCATGGACAACCTGCCGCGCGGTCGGCGCGGTCGTGGTCGATATCGATGGTTGCCGAGGCACGACAGTCGGCCACGATCGAGGGGACAGCGTCGCGACAGGCGTCGAGGTACGCGGCGCGCACGGGCGCGGGGATCGCGTCCGGAGTCTTCGCCCACTGGTCGAGGAAGTAGGCGAAGAACGCGTCGGCGCTGGCGGCGATCATCTGTTCTGGCAGTCCGGGCGGCTGTGCCATCAGGTACAGGTGGAATCCGACGGCGGCGGTCGAGCCGTGCAGCACGTCCCACATGTCGAGTGTGGGCAGCACGTCCAGGCAGGCGAGATGGGTGACCGCGTCGGGGTGGTCGAGCCCGGCGCGGAAGGCCACCAAGGCGCCGCGGTCGTGACCGGCGAGCGCGAAGCGGTCGTGACCGAGGACAGCGGCGGCAGCGACAATGTCGGCGGCCATACTCCGCTTGGAGTAGGTGCCGGTGCCGGATTCTTCGGGTTTGTCGCTGTCGCCGTAGCCGCGCAGGTCGGGGACTATCACTGTGTGGTCGGCCGCCAGGTCGGCGGCGACGTGACGCCACATCAGGTGGGTCTGTGGGAAGCCGTGCAGCAGCACGATCGGGGTTCCCGCACCGGCGACGGCGACGTTGAGGGCGACATCGTCGGCGACCGGGACGCGGTGGTAGTCGAAACCGGGAATGGTGCGGGTCATCGCGTGGGCTCTCGCTTCGTTCGAAGGGTGTTCCGCGGGGTCTGCGCGGATCGAGTTCGAGCGTGCGGTGTCGCGATGAGCAGCCGATGAACGCGCACTACATTGGCCTGATGCGGTTTCAGGTGCTCGGACCGGTCATCGCGCACGACGACCGCGGTGCGCCGGTCGCGCTGCGCGGTCCGCGCTACCGCGAGGTGCTGGCACGGCTGATCCTCGCGCACCGGCGGGTCGTTCCGGTCGGTCGCCTGGTCGAGGATCTGTGGGACGAGCCG
>NZ_JBHWZY010000180.1:0-9960 GCF_042727815.1 Nocardia sp. NPDC060220 | reverse complement strand
GCTCCCCTAAGTGTGAAGTAAATGCGGATGTGGCGCAGTGGTAGCGCATCACCTTGCCAAGGTGAGGGTCGCGAGTTCGAATCTCGTCATCCGCTCGAGAGGTAGGTAAGGCACTAGCCCCATCCTCCTTTGTACGGTGGAGTGGCCGAGTGGTGAGGCAACGGCCTGCAAAGCCGTGCACACGGGTTCGATTCCCGTCTCCACCTCGCGCGATTAGCTCAGCGGGAGAGCGCTTCCCTGACACGGAAGAGGTCACTGGTTCAATCCCAGTATCGCGCACCACCGTACCGAGTCAGGCCCCCTTTCGAGGGGGCCTGACTTGTTTGCGTTACCGGTCCAGCGAGCCGAGCCTGTAACCCAGATCACTCTCGGCACGGATTCCCGGTGAGCTCCCCTAGTATCGGCACACGGCATCGCCGGGCGGGTCCGGTGCGGGGACCGGCGGCATGGAGGGGCAATCGAGTGAGGCAGATCCTGTTATCGGCGGGGATCGCTCTTGTCGTCACCATCACGCTCACGCCGGGGCTGATCCGGGTCTTCGCGCGGCGAGGGTTCGGGCAGGAGATCCGGATCGACGGACCTGCCAGTCATCAGGCCAAACGCGGAACGCCGACGATGGGTGGGCTGGCAATCGGAGCCGGGGTGTGGGCCGGGTATCTCGGGTCGCATCTGATCGGGTTGCTGTGGGACGCACCGGGGCCGAGCGCGTCGGGCGTGCTGGTACTACTACTGGCGTCGGCGCTGGGTGTGGTGGGTTTCCTCGACGACTCCATCAAGCTGCGCAAGCACCGCAACCTCGGGTTGACCGCGGCGGGCAAATACATCGGGCAGATCGGCGCCGCGGTGGTGTTCGCTGTGCTCGTGCTGCGGTTCCCCGGCGCCACAGGGCTCACGCCCGCCGGTCGCAACCTGTCCTATGTCCGCGACATCAACACCATCACCTTCGCGTCGCTGTTCTTCGTGGCATTCATCGTGTTGCTGGTGGTCGCGTGGTCGAACGCGGTGAACATCACCGACGGTCTCGACGGACTCGCGGCCGGGTCGATGAGCCTCACGCTCGGCGCGTACGTGGTGATCACGCTGTGGCAGTACGACAACTCGTGCGAGATCAGTCCCGGACGCGCCTGCTACACGGTGCGCGATCCGCTCGACCTGGCGATGGTCAGTGCCGCGGGGGCGGCGGCGTGCATCGGTTTCCTGTGGTGGAACGCGGCGCCGGCCAAGATCTTCATGGGCGACACCGGGTCGCTCGGCCTCGGCGGGCTGCTGGCCGGGCTGTCGATCACCAGCCGCACCGAACTGCTGGCCGTGGTGATCGGGGCGCTGTTCGTCGCCGAGATCATGTCGGTGGTGTTGCAGATCGTGGTGTTCCGCACGACGCATACCCGGCTGTTCCGGATGGCGCCGTTCCATCATCACTTCGAACTCAACAACTGGCCCGAGACCGCGGTGATCATCCGGTTCTGGGTGCTGGCCGGGATCGCTTCGGCAACGGGGCTGTGCCTGTTCTACAGCGAGTACCTGACCTCGCTCTAGTTGTCGGGGCCTGCGGCTACGCTGACTCGATCGAGCGAGGGAGGTCGCCGCTGTGAGTGCCGAGATCGTCAGGCCACCGGGTCACGATATCGCCGCCGACGTCTCGTTCGAGCTCGAGGAGCTCGACGATCTGGTCGGCGAACTGCTCACCGACCATGCCGAACGCGCCGCCCGCGACGCGCGGATCGTCGCGTTGCGCCTCGGGATCGGAGGGCAGCGCCCGGAGACCCTCACCCGGATCGGCGCCCGCTACGACCTGGCCCGCGACAGGGTCCGCCAGCTGTACGCCAAAGCGGTCGGCCGGATCGTGCGCGACGCCGCCCGCGCCGGGCACCGGTCGGCGCAGGTGTTCGCGCACCGCTATCCGGTCGAGACGGGTGATCTGCGTCTGGTGCGCATGCTGCTGGCCGAGACCTACGCGACCGATACCGACCTGGTGGCCATGGAATGGTCCTACCTCAAGCTCCGGCTGGCCGGACACGAACCGGGCGACGCCAAGCGGGTGGCCGGCTATGTGATGCAACGAATCCTGGGCTGGCAGAAGAAGACTGCCAGCATCTTGGCCAAGCTACAGGTGCCGGCGGACGGTGCCGACGATCTGCGGGCGCTGCTGGCCGACGTGGAGTGGGCGACCGGATCGCCCGCCCCGCTGCCCACGGAGTCGGCGCGCGTGGCCGACGGTGACGACGACGGCCGCGGCCGGTTCTACTTGGCGAAAGCAGGCCGCGACGTCGCCTACGACTCGGCCATGGCGGCCCGGCTACTGCGAACCCTCGATGCAGACCCGGCGGTGGCGGCGTTCCAGGAAGAACCGACCGCACTGACCTATCGCTTCGCCGACGAAGACCAGGTGCACTATCCGGCCGTGGCCGCACAGCTCACCGACGGCCGCGCGATGCTCATCGACGTGGTTCCGCTGGGCCGCACAGCCTTCCACCACAACCGGATCCAGAGCGAACTCGGCCGCGCCTACGCACGCGAGCACGGCTGGGGCTGGCTCGTCTGGACCGGGAGCGCGATCGGTACACCCCAGCTCGAAGCTCGCCCGGTCGACGCCTCGATCGAGCAACGCCTGGCCTCCGACCTGGAACAGGGCCCCTACGATCGACAGGCGCTGGCCACGGTCAGCGCAGACACCGGCATCGACCTCCTCGACCTTGCCGGCCTCGTGCTCCGCAACGACTGGCAGTGGGACCGGTTGCCGATGCGGCTCAGCGCATCACCATCGCGCCGACCATCACGGTGAGGACCAGCAGCATCGCGCAGCAGGTGAGCCACTGCCACTGATCCAGGGTGCGATCCATCCGGCCGATGCTCGCGCGCAGGCTCGCCGCGACGCGCTGCTGGGCGAGGAGTTCGCTGCGCAGTCCGGCCATGGTGATGGCTTCGGCGTCGGCGTTCACCCCGGCCCGATCGATCCGGTTGTGCAGACGGCCGACCAGTCGCTGCTTGTCGCGCACGGCCTGGCGCGAGACTGCCAGCTCCACCCGCTGGTCGCGCAACTCGGTGCGCTGGTGCTCGATCATCGCGGCCTGTGCCGCGGTGTGCCGTTCCCAGGTGCCCACGTCGGACCACCCTCCTGTCGTGAGATCCGCGTGCCCCCAGTGCATTGCGCCGGACACCCAGTCTTCGAGAAAATCACGCAACTCGGTATCGCCGCCGGCCGGGGCGGCGAAACCGGTCTTGCCCGCGGCGAGCATGCCCTGGTCGATGCGGTAGTCGGCGGCCGCGGGCGCGAAATCGGCGATGCCGACCGCGGGGACCAGCGGCACCCAGAAACCCTGCGGGCACACCCACAGCACATCGTCGATTCCGGCCGCCTGCAGGCGTTTCCGGTGTGCGCGGGCCGCGGTGATGTCGAGCGGGCCGCTGCGCACCTCGACCACGCAGCGCCGGTCGCCGCGGCGCCAGTAGATATCGACGGGGATATCGCCGATCTGTGCGTCGACCTCGGCCTCGTCGGCGCCCGCCGCCGTGAGCCTGCCGCAGATCCAGTGCTCGAGACGCTGCGTATTCCATTGGGTCGCCGCACATTCGGGGCAACCACAGCCATAGCCGGTGCGTTCGGTGACGGCGCGGCGGCTGCCCTCGGAAATCCCCAGTTCGTCGAGCAGCGCTCGACGTCCACACGCCACCTGGGTCTCGCTCAGCCGCTTCGTCCTCACACCATCACTCCCTCACCAAGGGACCTGTCGTAGGCTCACGCGCACGTCCTGGACATCAGGTTCCCGCAGCCATCGAAAAGGCGCCAGCCCCCTTGACCCGCGTTCGGGTGCGTCATCGCCTGGTGATTGAGGTCACAAACGCGACTCTGCTTGTATATCAAGCCATTTCATTGTGCCAACGTCGCACGAAGACGCCTAATTCTTGATCATTTCGATACACAGACCCGGCCTGTTGCGTGTCCGTTTCATCCTGATTGAGAATCAGTTCGGCGCGTCGCGGAAGCGGTCACGACAACACGTGCTGTTGCTCCGGTGGATATGATCGCTGCGGCCGAGGCGGGCACGCTCGGGCGACCACGGGAAGTAGGGTGTGCATGAACCACGCTGAGCACGACGAGTCCATCGGGTCGATGCTGGCGAGTATCGCCACGGCGCTGCGCGAAGTCAGCGACAAGCTCGATATCGTCGCCGCGCGGGTCCAGCTCGATGTACCCACCTTCCCGGTCGACGAGGATCTGCCCGACCACACCCGGATCAGGCGGCTGGAATCCTGGGCATTTCGTGCGTCACAGGACATTTCACGCCTGAGTTCCCGGCTCGACGCCCTCGACAACGACGGTGAGCCCGATTCCGGCCGTCCGGCACGGAGCACGCCCAGCCGCCGCGAAATTCGCGAAGCCGCGGAGGCCGCCGAACGCGCGGCCGACGGACTCGACGACCACCGAGCGGCCCCCGAGTCATTACCACCTCATCGGGACCGCGATACCGACAGCTCCCGGCCCCCGCTCGAACGCCGCAACTCCCCTGTCCGGCCGGCCACCGACCACCTCGGCGACCCCACCGCGCTGGCCGCGACGCCGATCCCGCGCACAGCCCAGGCCGAGGCGGCGCCCCTGGGTCAACCGGCGTCGTTCGATACCGACTCGATCGCCGCGGTCGGTGGCAACGCGGCCGCCGGCGAACCGTCTGGTCGCCGACCCGCGCCCGTGCGGCTCAGCAGTACCGGCGAGCGGGTCTCGGCGGGCAATGGGACCTCGACGAACGGAATCAACGGCACCGCGAAGGGTCTGGCCGGCGACATCGCGTCCACCCGAAACGGCACACCGGCGCCCGCCGTGATCGGCATGGTGCTGACGGCACCGGTCGTCGACCACGCGGCAGAAGCGAGTGCGCCGACAGCTTCGAAGCCCACCGCGACGGTGCTCTCCGAGGATCGCCCGTCCACGTCGGGTGTCGACAACAGCACGCCGTCCTCCGCAACCAACGGACCACTGCCCGGGAGCGCGGAGGTGAGCGCCCTCGTGCGGGAGAGCGGCCCCAACGGGTTCGGGCTCGGTTCCGGTGCGATGAAGCACGTTCCGAGCTCGCCGGTCGACGACCGGTCGGCGCAGCAGGCGCCCGGAGATCCGCAGACGGCGGAGATCAGCCCCGATGCCGTGATCGAGCGGGCTCGCCCGGTGAAGAAGCCGACGGAGAGCTCGGCCACAGCAGACGGCAGACCGAGCGTTGCGTCGCCGGAGAAGCTGTCCACCAACGGGAACGGTGTCGCGCGGCCCGCGCCGACCGACCCCGTCTCTGCTGCCGAGGACCACCTGTCGTCGGGATTCACCGGCGAGCGATCCGCGACGCCGCCGAATGGCAAGCCGGTCAATGGATTCGAGTCCCACATCCCGCCGGCAGCTGAAGTCCGCCCGGACACCTCGGTGGATGCACAGCCCGCGGGCAACACTGCCAACGGCATCCACTGGTCTTTCACGGAGGAACCGGCGCCCCCCTCGCCGGCCCCGGACCGAAACGGACACGCCCGCAACGGCTTCACCACCGACTCCGCGCGCCGTGCCGAGTCCCTCTTCGACGATTTCACCCCGCGCGACCGCATGACCACCGGTGAATCATCCGAGCCACCGACCGTCTCCGGGCCGCCCCCACGCCTGACTCCACCGACAGAACTCACCACACAGCCGAACCAGGTGCCGGTGGATTCGGCGCGCACCCCCGGTCCGTCTCACGTCAACGGCGTCGGCCACAGCACCGCGTTCCCGAACGCCGATCGACCGGCGAACACCGCCGCCGTACCCGACCAGGAGCCGCGCAACAACCACGCGACGCTCACCGACCACGATCGTCCGTCCGCGGACTTCGATCCACCGACTCTCGGCCTACCGACCGGACGCGACGGGTCGGCGAGCAGCCCCGATCCCCTCGAACGCCCGGCCGCCGACCCGGTTCCGCCCACCGCCACCGACTCGGCCGGCATCACCGTCACCGGCACCTACCGCGCCTTCGACATCGAACGCGCGCACGTCGACAAGCTGCAGGCGATGCTGGACGAGCTGAAACGCTCGGCCGGTCTCCCACCGGGCCGCCGCGACGTATTCGGCCCGCCGACACCGGACGTGGGTTAGACGCACCTTCGTCTCCGCTCTGGACGTGAGCAGCTGAGAAACGCTGCGCGACGAGCATCCCAGGCGAATCGCCTCCTCCGATCCGACTGCGCACCACTGCAACCCATCAGGCGCGCGCGTCCATCTCGCACCGGTCACGTGCGAGCGGCGGACGAATGTTCCGGGGATGTCTGTCAGGCAGGTGTCGCCAGCGGAACCAGACCTGGACCGACCTCCGGCTTCGGAGGTTCGTGCAGGACTGTGCCGATGAGGTCGCGTAGGGCGCGATGACCGGCGTCGGCGGTATTGCGTGGATGCCACGCCATGGCGACGACGGGGGCCGGTAGCGGCAGCGGGATCTCGAACATCGCCAAGCCGAGCGCGGCGCGTGCGGCACGGGACACGAGTTCCGGTGCGGGGCAGATCAATTCGGTCGACGCGAGGGTGAGCAGCGCGGTGGGCAGGTCGGCGACGGTGGCGACCACGCGGCGGGTGCGGCCGTGCAGGGCGAGGCGGTCGTCGATCGGGCCGTGCGTGCGACCGGTGGGTGACACTTCCAGATGGCGTGCCGAGGCGTAGGCGGCGACGGTGGGGCGGTCGACGGCGAACGGATGGTCGGGCGCGGCGACGCCGATCCAACGGTCGGTGAACAGGCGCTTGACCACCGTTTCCGGGTCGGTCTGCCCGATCATGCCGACCTCGACGTCGACTCGGCCGTCGCGCAGCGCCACCGCACCGTCGGCGGCATCGGCCGCGAGCAGCCGCACGGTTACCCCGGGCAGCTCTGCGTGGACCGCCGCCAGTAGCGGACCGGACAGGCTCGCGCCGACCGAATCACCCACGCGGACAACGAAATCACGATGCCTGCCCGGCCCGTTCCCATCGCGGGCGGTGAGCAACGACCGGCCCTGATCGACCAGACTCGCCACATCGTGGCGCAATTCGAGGGCCCGCGGCGTGGGCACCATCTGTCTGCCCGAGCGAACGAGCAGCGGATCGCCGAGCACCTCGCGCAGCCGGGTGAGAGTGCGACTCATCGCCGAGGTCGAGGTGTGCAGTCGCCTGGCCGCCTCGGTCACGCTGTTGGTGTCGAGCAGCGCGTCGAGAGCGAGCAGCAGGTTCAGATCCAGCGCGTCCACGCGAGGATTATCACCAACGCACCGATCGCCGTCGGCGTTGCCGACGGCGATCCGGCGTGTCGGCTACCGCTCCGCTACGGGCGCCGGTGCGGGCGCCACCGGGGCGGCCACCGCGCGATTGCGCAGCACCCCGCGATAGGACGGCGGCCGCACGGGTCGCACCCACTGCGCCAGCCGCGACATCAACGGCAGCGGCGTGCCGAGATCGTCGAGCATCTCGTCGATATTGGCCAGCGAGAACGGGACCACCGAGGCACCGTGCGCGTGGTTGCCCTCACTGCGTTCACGCGACCACTCCAGGCGCGCATCGATCTCGTTGTTCATCAGCTCGGCCATCGGCGGCACGAACCGGCCCGTGAGCAGCCCGGCGATCCAGTGCGCGCCCACCTCGGCGCTGAGGGCGCTCACATTCGAGCTGTTGTAACCGGCGAAGCTCAGATTGGGGACCTCCACCGGCAGGATGTGGCGGTAGAGCCGGAAATCGCTCACGTCGTCGGTGAGGGCGCGCCGCACGAACGGGGTGAGGAACGGCACCTCCTGCCGGTATCCGGTGGCGCAGAGGACGATCTCGGCCAGTTTCAGGCTGCCGTCGGCCAGACGCACCGCGGGTCCGTGCGGTCCACCGATCAGTTCGGTGATCTCGGTGTCGCGGTGTACGCTGATCCGGCCCGCCTCGACCTGCTCGGCGAAGCCCTCGGTGGCCAGGCTCGCGCTGCTGGTGCCGATCTCGGAGATCGGGCTCGTCGGTACCAGATCGAGCTCACGCAGCCGCAGCTTGCGCGTCACCCGCTCCTGCAGCAGGTCCATGTTCGACTGGCGCAGCGAGAGACGGTCGAGCAACCGTTCGACGCGGTGCGGGAAGCGGGACGGGAAGTGCGCCTCCCCCGCGCGGGTCAGCAGCAGACGTTCGTAGTCGGCGCCGAAACCGAGCTTGCGCGGCATCTTCCAGGTGAGTCTGCGCGCCACCACGGTGGTCTCGTCGGCGATGTGGCTGACGGCCTCGGCCACATCGCACGCGGACTTGCCGTAGCCGAGCACGACCACCGAACGATCACGCGCCTGTTCGACATCGTGGAATTCCGAGACATGGCACAGTCGCCCACCCGCGGCACGGAACGCCGCGGTGCCGGCCAGGTCGGGCATCACCGGGTCGCTGTAGACGCCGTTGGCGACGATCAGGTGATCGCAGGTGGTGCGGTGCACCCCCATGTGGTCGCGGATCTCGAGCAGCCAGCCGCTGTCGACCGGGTCGGCCGCCACCACCTCGGTGCCCAGGCGCAGGTGCGGGCCGAGGCCGAACTCGTGCACGTATCCGGCCAGGTAGGCCTGCATCTGCTGGCCGTCGGGCCAGCGGGGGAAATCCTCGGGCATCGGGTGATCGCTGAACGCGTACGTGGATTTGCTGTTCTGCGCGCGAAGTCCCGGATACCGGCGGGTGGCACTCCACACACCGCCGACGTCGGGGGCCCGGTCGAAGACTTCGACCGGGAACCCCGCCTGACTCAATACCTTCGCGCAGGCCAAACCCGCCACTCCCGCACCGACGATCCCGATGCGGCTACCGCTCGTCATGCGCAGGAGACTACTCGGACCAGTAGGTGAGGTGCCACCGCGCTGGACAGCCCACAGTCGGTGGGACAGTGCCCGACCCAGCCGTAGTGCCGCCGCGCTGTCGCGATCCACAGTCGCGCCGCGGCCGGGGTGACCCGTGCTGTACTGGAAGGATGACCAACAGTTCCGTCGTCGTCGACCGAGCCGGACTCTGGGACGCCGAGGCGCTCAGCGATGTGGCCGCCGCGACATTTCCGCTCGCCTGCCCGCCCGAGGCCACCGTGGGCGATATCGAGATCTTCCTCGAGCAGATGCTGTCGGGCGAACGCTTCGGCGAATACCTGTCCGACCCGACCAGGACCGTGCTCAAGGCCGTCGAGGGCGACGAGATCGTCGGCTACGCCATGCTCATCGCGGGCAGGCCGAGCGACCCCGACGTCGCCGCGCAGGTGAGCGCGGGCGAGGTGGTCGAGCTGAGCAAGATGTATGTCCTGCCCGGACACCACGGCAGCGGCGTCGCCGCGGCATTGATGGACGCCGTGGTCGACACCGCGCGTGACTCGGGCGCCGAGACGGTGTGGCTGGGGGTCAACCAGGCCAACGAGCGCGCGCAGAAGTTCTACGCCAAGCACGGGTTTCGGCAGGTGGGCACCAAGACGTTCGTGGTCGGCAACCAGCTGCACTCCGATTTCGTCTTCGAACGCGCGCTCTGACCGGCTGTGGGGTCAGGCGGCCGCGGCCTCGAAGCGCGAGAGCGCGAGCAGACGTGAGATCGCGCGCAGGTACTTCTTGCGGTAGCCGCCGTCGAGCATCTCCTTCGAGAAGATCTCGTCGAGCTTGACGCCCGAAACCGTCACCGGGATGCTCGCGTCGTAGAGGCGGTCGGCCAGTACGACCACGCGCAGCGCGACGGCCTGATCGGTCACGGTGTGCACGTCGGAGATGAACACCGAGGCCACGCCCTGGATCAGCGCGCCGAACTTGGACGGGTGCAGCGTACTCAGATGCTTCAGCAGCACGTCGAATTCGTCGAGGGTGGAACCCGGGGTGGTCGCGGCACGCTCGACGAGCACGTCGTTCGAGGTGGGTTCCGGCGCGGGCGGCAGGTCGCGGTGCCGGTAGTCGGGCCCGTCGACGCGCACCGGATCGAAGATCGAACCGAGCTTCTTGATCTCGCGCAGGAAG
>NZ_JBHWZY010000179.1:0-9962 GCF_042727815.1 Nocardia sp. NPDC060220 | reverse complement strand
GTCCATGGCGAGGGCGACGAGGCGGCGAGCCGGAGCCCGCCCCGCGCCGCGAGCGTGACTACGACCGCGACCGTGAGCGCGCACCGCGCCGCTACGACGACGAGGACCGAGCCCCGCGTCCGCCGTCGTTCAACCGGGAGAACGGCGAAGAACTCGCCACCTACCGGATCAGCGTGGGCAAGCGGCACCGCGTGGTGCCCGGCGCGATCGTCGGCGCCATCGCCAACGAGGGCGGCCTGCGTCGCAGCGACTTCGGTCACATCAGCATCCGGCCCGACTACAGCCTCGTCGAGCTGCCTGCCAACCTGCCCAACGAAACGCTGGAAGCCTTGCGGCGCACCAGGATCAGCGGTGTGCTGATCCAGCTGACGCCCGACCAGGGCGCACCGGCGCAGCGTTTGAACGCTCGCGGCCCGCGCCGCGACCGCGAGGCACGTCCGCGCACCGAACGGCGTAAGCCGCGCACCTAGTCCGCTCGTGCGCACCAGGGCCGAGGTCAGGCACGTTCGTCCTGTCCGTGGGTAGTGCCCTGGTCGCTCGCAGCGCTGGTTAAGGTGATGGGCGTCGGGTGTGCGTGAACACAGGAGGGCCGCGCTTGTTCGTGTCCGGTGATCGGGTGGTCGGTGCCGTCGGCGATCTCGCGCGCGCGGCGAACTGTGAGTTCGCGGTGTTGCGCGGAATCGACGCCGCTCTCGGCAATCTGCCCGGGGTTCCCGACACGACAGCCCCGCTGGTGCGCACGGCCGAACCGTCCGCCGAACTGGTCGCCCACTTCGGTGACAGGCTGGTCCGGATCCCGTCGCCCGAGGTGCTCGGTGGCGACGCGACGGCCCGGATCGCGGCGCTGACCGCCGCCGCGGAGCACACCGCGCGAGCGCTGAGTTCCGGCGCCGAGGCGATCTACGGCGCGGTGTTCTTCGACGGTCGATTCGCCTGTGGTGCCGACCTTCTGGTCCGTGGTCGCGTTGGTTACACCGTGCACAGCGCGCTCGGTGAGTATTCGGTCGGCGTTCCCGGTGCGCCGCATCATGGCGACGGTCGCGGGAACGCGCCGTCGGCGTGGTCGCACGTCGAGGACGCTGCGGTGTCGCCAGGTCCGGCGGGAACGCCTCTGCCGGCACGCGATTCGGCATCGGCGGACGAGGAGTTCAGTAGTTTCGCCGGATCCGGCGCGGTATCTCCTGCCGACAGCCGGGTGCTACGACGCGAATTGGCCGCGGGCCGGACGCCTTTCGAGCGCGTCGCGGCGTCGGTGCAGGCGATCAAGGTCGATCCGGCTCGTGAATTGCTGAGTGCGCGCCTGGAATTCGCGGCGTGCGCGCAGGCACTCGCCGACGCGGGGATCGGAGTCGATCCCCGCGCGTATCTGTGGACCGCCGAGGGTGTGCGGCGCGAAGTGAGCGCGGAACTGGCGCCGGTGTATTCGGCGCGGCGGGCTCGCGTGGAGCACATCATCGAGGACAAGCTGGCGGAATTGCTGCCGGTCCAGTGGGGTGACCCGCGCTATCTGGCCTGCGGGCGGTGCCCGAGCTGCCGTGCCGCGGCGGCGAATGCGCGAGACCTGCTGCTGGTCGCGGGGATCCGACCCACCCAGCGGGCCAGGCTGCGTGAGGCCGGCGTGCTCACGATCGATCGTCTCGCCACCACCGGCACGCCTGTCCCAGGACTGGCTCCGCGCACGCTGGCGGCCCTGCGTAAACAAGCCGATATCCAGCTCGTCCGCGAACGCACCGGCCGCCCGGCCTTCACCCTGCGCGACGCCACCGCGCTCGGGGCCCTGCCCGCACCACGCCCCGGCGACCTCGCCCTGGTCATCGACCTGGACCGGCACGGCGCCATGACCGGCCTCGAACTCGCCGACGCCACCACCATCGTCTTCCGGCCGGTCGTTGCCGGTGTGGAACAGCCGAACAGCGTCGGTTACCGGCCGCGTATGCCCGTCGGTCCGATGGACACCAACGCCGTGGTCTTCGGGCCCGGCGGCGTCGAACCCGCGAACGCGGCGGGCTACCCCAGCGCCGATCCGGCCGAAGCGGACACCATCTCGTTCGGGCGCATAGTCATCGGTGACGATGCGGCCATCGGCGACGACCCGGCGGATCCGCTTGCCGCCGAGCCGCGCCAGACCGGTGTCGACGCGGTGCCGCGCAGCCCTCTCGGCCTCGAACACGCGGGCCCGTCGACGCAGGACGGGGGAGTGCTCGAGGAGCTGCTGGAGATCATCGCCGAGCATCGGGCGGCGGATCCGGATGTGCGCGTGTACCACTACGGTTCGGATATTCGCACGGCACTGCTCGATGGGGCGGGCAGGCTCGGCACCGGTGCCGATCTGCTGGACGAGCTGTTGGCCGAGGGCGCGCTGGTCGACCTGGCGCCGATCGTGCGCACGGCGCTGCTGATCGGCGAACAGTCCTATGACGCAACGGGACTCGCCGCGCTGCTGCCGGATACGCCGGGTCGGGCGGCGACGGTTCTCGGCATCCGCGACTGGCTGCTCGACCGCGCGGCCGACGCGGGAATCGCGGTGCCGGGCACCCGGTTCGCCGTGGCGGAATCCGACGTGCCGCCCTCGCTGCACCCCGGCTCGCTGGAAGCGGCGCTGAGCGAGTTCGCCGCGGACGCGCAGGGGGATTCGGCGCGCGCCGCCGCCCTGACGGCCGCGGTCCTGGGCTATCACCGGCGTGAACGGCAGCCGCGCTGGTGGGCCCACATCGATCGGCTCGGCCATCCGGTCGGCGACTGGGCCGACGCACCGGGTGTGCTCGTCGTCGAATGGGGCACCGTCGACACCAAATGGCATCGCACGCCGCAACTTCCGACGATGCGCCGCTACCTGACGCTCACCGGCAGGTTGGGCACGGGCGCGACGCTCACCCCGGGCACCCAGATGGTCACCATCTACGACGGTGCCGCCGCGGCGGGCATGACCCAGACGCTCGGCCGCCGCGCCACCGCCACCGCCACCGTGCTCGGGTGCGCCGTCGACCCTAATTTCGACGACACCGTCCGGCTGGAAGAACTGCTCCCGGCAGGCTGCCCGCCCTACGACGACCTGCCCGCCGCCATCGCTCCCGGCCCGCCCGACGGGGAGGCCGAGATCGAGGCCGCACTGGAGCACACCGCTCAGGATCTGCTGATGAGCCTGCCGTGGGTGCCGGAGAACGCGGTCTACGATGTGCTGCTGCGTCGCGCGCCCCGGCTGCGCGACGGGATGGCGCTGCCGCAGCCCCACGACGATCTCGGCGCCGTCCTCGCCCACGCGGTCGGCGCACTGGACGCCTCGTACCTGGCTGTGCACGGGCCGCCCGGTACCGGCAAGACCGGCATCACCGGGCGTGCGCTCGAGCGGCTCGTCACCCGCCACAAATGGCGGATCGGGGTGGTGGCGCAGTCGCACGCGGTGATCGAGCGGATCTTCGACGCGGTCGTGGAAGCGGGCCTGCTGCCCGAACTCGTGGCGAAGAAGGACGTCGCCTCGGTCGGTCCGGATTGGTCGGCGATCGATGCCACCCGGTACCCGCGCTTTCTGGACAACGCTGTCAACGGGTGCGTGATCGGTGGTACCACGGCGGATTTCGTCGACGAACGACTGATCGCGCCCGGCGCGCTCGACCTGCTGGTGATCGCCGACGCGGGCGAATGCTCGCTGGCCGACACCGTCGCGGTCGCGGTGAGCGCGCGCAACCTGCTGCTGATCGGCGATCCGGTCCCGGCCAGGGCGCAGGCGAAACATCCGGAGCCCGTGCAGGTCTCGGCCCTGGAATGGCTGTGTGCAGGCGCGGGGACCCTGCCCGTCGAACGCGGCTACTTCCTCGACCGGACCTGGCGCATGCACCCCGCGATCTGCGAGCCCGTGTCGGCCTGCTGCTACGACGGCCGGCTGCGCGCGGACGAGGCCATCACGCTGACAAGGGATCTGGCGGGGATCGCGCCCGGGGTGAGCACGGTGCTCGTCGAGCACCGCGGCAGTGCCACCGAATCCGATGCCGAGGCACGCGAAGTGGTGCGCCAGGTCCGGATCCTGCTCGGCGAGACATGGACCTCCGACGGCGGAACCCGCAAACTCCACCCGCACGACATCTTCGTGGTCGCGCCGTACGCCGCCCAGGTGGCGCGGATCCGGACGCTGCTGGCCCGCGCCAAGATCGAAGACGTGCTGGTGGGTACTCCGGATCGCTTCCGTGGCCGGGAAGCCGCGGTGGTCCTGTTGTCGATGACCACCTCGACCCCCGCCGACGCGCCCTTCGGGATGCGGCCGCTGTTGTCGCGCACCGTCATCCATGCCACGCTGTGCCGGGCTATGTGGAAGGCGATCGTCATCCGCTCACCCCTGCTCACCGAGTACCTCCCGGATACCGCCGAAGAACTCGCGGACCTCGCCGGTTTTCTCCAGCTCGGCTGATTCAGACGCTGCGGAGTAGGCGGCGTAGCCATTCGACGGCGGTGTCGGGGGTGGCGGGGGTGATGTCGATGTGGCGGCTGGCGTGGACCAGGTAGCGGCCGTCGCCGGTGAGGTCGATCCACGACAGCACGCCCGAGGGCTTGGGGTCGGTGCCTGCCGCGACGAGGATCTGGCCGATGCCAGTGCGGGGGCGCTGGAGGAGCCGGCGTATGCGCGCCGCGTCGGACGGGCCGGCGACGGGGGCGGTCACCAGGTCGCGGCTGTCCTCCTCGACCCGGGTCGCCGGTGCCGTGATGCGCGGGGTGAGGCCGGGGCGTTGGGCGGGGAGCCGGGAGAATACCTGGGCGGCAAGACGTTTCGTACTACCGACCTGCACGTGCACCGAACCGCCACGGTCGGCAGCGCTACCGGGATCCTGCACCGCGAGAACCGCGACATCCGCGGTGACCGCGCCGAGCATCCGCACCGGCGCGGGCGCGTGGCCACAGACCTCGACCCGGATCTCCGGTTTCGCCAGCACCCGCAGGGCGGCCGCGAGGTCGGCGTCGAGGGTGCGAGCGCACCAGGCGTCGAGCGCGGGTTGCTGGGCTGCCCGCTCGACGGTGTCGCGTGCGGACGCACGGACGGCGAGCGGATAGGGGATCCGGTCGCCGTCGGTGCGCGCCCAGCCCAGCGCGAACTGGTCCGGGGTGAAGTGCCAGTTCACTCCCGTTCGGTCCACTCACCGAGCACGGCGGGACTGGTCGGCTCCATCTTCCCGATCAGCGCGTTCACTTCGTCGGCGGGCTCGAGGTAGGTCGGCTCCTCCTCGAGGAACCGCAAGAACTCGTCTTCCTCGTCCTCGAGCTCCTCGGCCACCTGGGCGGGACGCGGACCACCGGAGGGCCGCGTCTGATCCGCGGCGGCGATCGCCCCACCCATCATTCCGCCGATCGCGCCCGCGCCCATCCCGGTGGCGGCTTCGCCACCGGACACCGAGGGATCGCGCTCCTGCCTGCCCTCGCTCGCTGCCTCCGTGGCCGTATCGCTTGCCGTCGCGTTGCCGGCGGCCGCGGCGTTCGCCGAGTGGGTCTCGTCGTTCGATTCGCCGGTGGGCGGTGTCACGCCGGCGGGTGAGGTCCCCGCGCGACGGGTTCGGGCACTGACGGACATCGTGCCGGGGAAGGCCGTGGTCGAGGCCGGGGTGGTGGTGCTCGCCCTGCTGGCGTTGGCAGGCGGCTGGTTCGGGGCTGTTGTCGCGGCAGGGGAGGTAGTCGCCGGAGTCGTCCCGTTCGCGACCACGCCCGGGGTCGCGGCGGTCCCGTTGGTCGGGAGCGCGCCGTTGCCGGTGGAGAGGGTGCCCGCTGTTCCGGCGACCGGCGCGGATGCGGCGGGCATCGTGGCGGCGGTGACGATGGCCGGTGTCGTCGCCGACGAGACGACGGCGCTCGCCTGCGGAATTCCGGCCGGGGGAGCGGCACCCGACAGCGTCGCAGCGGCGGTGACAGTTCCTGTCTCCGTGGCAATTCCGGTGAAGGCGGGTACCCCGGACCCGGTCGGCAGGAAGGCTCCGGCGTAGATCGTCTCCATCGCCTGCACCGCGTCGAGGCGGGCGTTCTCGGCCTCGCGGGTGATGGTGGCGTTGTTCGCGGCCTGCTCGGAGTCCAGGAGCGCGGCCGCCGGATCGGGCTGTGCCCCCTCGGGTTCCGCGACCGCGGAGCGCAGGGACTCGGCGGCGTCACCGGCCTGGCTGAGCCGGACGCCGACCGCGGTCAAGACATCGGCGATGCGCCGACCGGCCTGCTCGAAGTCGCGTACCGCGTCGGCGGCCTGCTGGGCCGCCGCGCCGCGCCAGCCGTCGGCGATGGCGGCACGGATCTCACCGTGTGCGATCTCGACGCCGTCGCCGAGGCCCGTGGCGGTGGTGAGGAACGTCTCGCCCGCGCCTGCCAGTGCGGCTGGATCGAGTTGCCTTACCGCACTGTGAATGTCGGCATGGGACAGGTTGTCGAAGACTTCGACGACGGAAACGTAGTCCACATCGGTACGGCCGGAAATGCTACGCATCGCCATCACCGGGAACCTCGATCGCGGCGACCGCGCCCGCCAGTGCCTGATCGGCCTCGCGGAAGTTCGCCCCGGCGGCGCGGAACACGGCGGCCAGGTCGCGCGCGGTGCTCGCGTAGGCGCGCAGTTCGTCGAGTGCCTCGGTGGCCTTGGACTCGAAACCGGTGCGCAGGGCACCGCCCGAGGGAAGACCGCCGAAACCGGGGATGACAGCGGTCGCGCTGAGCACCCGCACCTGGGCCTCGACCTCATCGGCCAGCCGTTCGTAGCGCAGCGCGCAGCGCTCGGGCGCGCCGTCGGCGACGAGCACCCCGTCGATCCACAACCCGCCCTCGTCGACGGCTTGGCCGAGAGCCGCCGTATTCGGCAGCCCCGTTCGATTCGGTTGCACCGGTTCCCCCTTCGTCGTTCATCGCACCGCGGTGAGTACCCACTCCGCGATATCGGCCGCCACGCGGTGCTGCACCGGTTCGTGCAACAGGTCGTGTCCGGCGTCGGCGTACTCGCGCAAATCTACCGATCGGTGCCGTGCTGTCCATAGCCGGATTACATCGACGGGTGCGCGCCGGTCGTCCACGCCGTGCACCGCGAGCAGCGCGAGACCGGGCTCCGGCGCGATGTCGGCGACGCGGCGCGGAGTGCCACACAGGATGAGTCCGGCCAGGTCAGCGGAGTTTTCGTGGGCGAGGTGCACGGCGGTCACGGCGCCGAGGGAGTGCCCCATCAACACCGGCGGCTCCGGGTGATCGGCGCGGACGAGTTCGAGAAATCCCCGCGCGTCGGCGGTCAGCTCGTCGATGGTGCCCGGCGCGTCGGGATCGCCCTCGCTCAGTCCCTGCCCCGAGGTGTCGAGGGCCCACAGCTCGATCCCGGCGGGACGCAACGCCGCGGCGAAGCGGTGATAGTGCCCGCTGTGCTGACCGGTACCCGGCAGCAGCGCCAGCCTCGCCGCCGGTCGGTCGACGGACCAGCACCGGCAGTGCAATCGTCCACGCTCGCTGTCGAAATAGGGCACCTGTCGATTATCGCTGTTCGGCCGATCGAATTGTTCTGGGAGACAGCACTAGTACGTGGTACCCCGTGATGGGAACCGCAGGTGACGTGGGCTGCACACGGTGGGCCCGCAGCCGTTAGACTTCGCGCGTCGAACCGGGTCAACAGAGTCGAGGGTTACAGATGTTGTCGTTCCGTCGTTGCGTCGTCCGTGTTGTGGTCGGTGCGGCTGTCGTGACCAGCGCCTCGCTCGGTTCCGGCGCCGTCGCGGGCGCCGCCCCGCTGTCCCTGTGCGGACAGGCGCGCCAGGACGTCGCGATCAGGTCGAGTGTGCCGCTGCTGGACTGGTCGGAGAACTTCGGCATCGACGCCCAGGGTGACCTGTGGGTTTCGCGGGTCATGCGCGGCGAGGTCCAGCGCTACGACCGCGACGGGCGCCTGACCGCCACGGTGGCCGTGCCCTCGCCCGGTGCCGTCCGGCTCGGTCCCGACGGACTGCTGTACGTGGTCACCGGTAACTCGCCGCTGGCAGGCTCGGGCGGCATCGTCCGCTTCGACCCGGCGGCCGCGCGCCCGAACCCCGTCGCCTTCGCCACCGGCTTCCCGCAGCCCAACGGTGCCGCCTTCGACGCCGACGGCAATCTGTACGTGACCACCGGCAACGGACTCCACCGCCTGCGCCGCGACGGCAGCGAGGACATGGACTGGTGGTCGGCCGTCAGCATCGAGGGACCCAACGGTGTTGTGGTGTCGGGTGACTCGGTCTACGTCACCGCGAACTTCGTCGGTGCGGGTGGACCCGTCGGTCGCGTACTGCGACTGTCCCGTACCCACCCGGGCGCGGCGACCACTGTCGCCGACCTGACCTCGTTCGGCACACTGCCCGATTTCGTCGATGACCTGGTCGTGCGCGACGGTGCCCTGTACGTCACGACGCTGGCCGGGCACCTGGTCCGCGTCAACCCGAACACCGGCACCGCGTGCACTGTCGTCGCCACCCAGCCGCTCACCGCCGTCGTCGCCGACCCGTCCGACCCGTCGGCGCTGCTCGCGGGCTCCGAGGAGGGCACGGTCCTGCGCATCCGCCCGATCGGCTGACGCGACCGTCGAGGTGACCGGCGCGCGGAACCGGGCCGTTGTCCGGTCGGCGAATTCGTCCGCCGGCCAGGGGACCTACTGAACCCGGCTCAGCCGCCGACGTTGGTCGCCGCGGGCGGGGCCGGGGGAGCGGGCACCGGGGCGGGCTGGGGCGTTTCGACCGGAGCAGGCGCCGGGGCCTTCGATGTCGGTGCGCTCGAGGAGGATTCACCCGAACCCGGGCTCACGGCCTGCGGTTCGGGGGCCGGCGGTGCCGCGGGGGCTTCGGGGACCACCACCGGCAGATCGGGCACGACGAACGTGCCGACGGTCGGGGTCATCACGCAGCGGGCGCCCGCGTAGTCGATGGTTCCCCACATGGAGGCGACCACGGTGCCCGCACCGCTGTGCACCGTCTTCGACAGTGACGGCAGATTGAACTCGGTCTGGTCGTCGAGGCCGACGATGCCGCTCTGACCGTTGTTGACGTTGACCCACGCGACGCTGAGGCCGGAGGCCAGCGGAACGCCGGAGTGGCGCGGGCTCGCGCTGAAACGGATATCGCCCGGCGTCAGGCTCGTCGCGGTGCGCGGGCCCGGCCCTTCGAACGACGCCGCGGCGATGATCGTGGTGATCGGGCCGTTGCTGCCGCAGCCGAAGGTGGGGGCCGCGTAGGTGAAGGGGGTGAACTGCGTCGAGATGTCACGCAGGGCGTCGACGCCGACGATGCCGGTGAAGCTCGCGATCGCACCGACACCGGCCTTCGCCGTGGTGTCCTCGCCGGCGAGGTGGGTGAGGTGGCCGATCGCGTCGTCGGTGGGCGACGCGATCGCGCTCGGGGCCAGCAGGGCCAGCGCGCCGATGCTCGCGGCGGTGACGACCGCTGCTCTACCTGCGATGGATCTGCCGTTCACCCGTGACTCCTCGATGGATGCTCGTCGCCGGATAGTCCGGTTCGTCTGGCAACGTACCAGGTCGTCGCGCGGGTCGCCGAGCCGCCGACAGCGCGGCGGGGGCCGCTGGGACAGCCATCGTGTGTGATGTAGTCGACACCGAGGATTACCGAAGGGTAGGTTTCTCTTCGACGGCTACGAGTGACTGGGAGACCCGTATGAAGTTAGCCCTGTCCCCGGAAGAGGTCGCTTTCCGCGACGAGCTCCGGCATTTCTACGCGACCGAGATCCCCGCCGACATCCGCGATCGGGTGAAGCACGGCCAGGATCTGTCCCGCGAGGACATCGTCACCGCGAACAAGATCCTCAACGACAACGGCCTGTGCGTGCCGAACTGGCCGGTGGCCTGGGGCGGCAAGGACTGGACGCCGATGCAGCGCCACCTCTGGCTCGACGAGATGCAGCTGGCCTCGGTACCGGAGCCGCTCACGTTCAACGCCTCGATGGTCGGCCCGGTGATCGCCCAGTTCGGTTCCGAGGAACTCAAGCAG
>NZ_JBHWZY010000178.1:0-9967 GCF_042727815.1 Nocardia sp. NPDC060220 | reverse complement strand
GGTGAGTCGCTGAGGCCTGTCGTGTGTGCGGCGATGGCGTCCCAGATGATGTCGACGCGTTCGTCGTCGATGCCCTGCGCTTCGAGGAACTCGGCCGCGAAATCCGCGCCGTCGATCTCGAATCGCTGTGTGCCGACGGCACGTTCGGACAGGCCGATGTCGTGCAGCGCGCAGATGAGGTACATGAGCTCCTCGTCGTAGTCCGGGCCGGGCCGCAGGCCCTGCTCGGCGGCGTGGGCGCGCCCGAACAAGAACCCGCGAACGCTGTGATGGCAGACCGATGTTTCGAGGGCCTCGTTGATCAGCCGGTGGGTCTCGATCGCGAGTGGGGTGGACGGTAGTGCCAGCGAGTCGACGCCGAATGTGGCCTGTGACATGAGGTTTGCTCCTATCGGTGTGCCCGGGTTGCGTGACGTCCACCAACCTTCAGGCTGGTTGAAGCATACCTCGAGTTTCAAGGAGGCTGAAGGTTCATGGACGCAGGAGCACCGTGCCGAAAGCGGTTCTGTCCTCCAGCATTCGGTGTGCCCGCGCGGCGTCGGCGAGGGGGAGGATCGAGTCGATCGCGGGTGTCAGCAGGCCCTGTGCTGTTGCCGTGAGTGCCGCCGATCGCTGCCGGGCGACTTCGCCGAGCCAGGCGGTGCCCGCGCAGCCGGTGAGCGTGAGCCCGCGCAGGATCAGTTCGGTGACGCCCAGCTGTGCGGGAGCGCCGTCGAGCCAGCCGTAGCTGAGGATTCGGCCACGCAGGGGCGTGATCAGGTCGAGCAGCGGCGTCAGTGATGCGCCCCCGATGGAATCGAACACGACATCGACCGTGCCGTCCGTGAGGAGATCGGCCAGCTGATCCGCCCAGTCGGGCGCGGTGTGATCGAGCACCTCGTGCGCGCCGCGCTCGCGCGCGAGCCGAGCCTTCTGTTCCCCGCCCGCGGTGCCGATGACGCGCACACCTGCGGCGGCGCACAGCTGGGTGAGGCAGCTGCCGACACCGGTAGCCGCCGCTTCGACCAGGACGGTCTCGCCCGCCGCGACACCCGCGGTCCCCATCAGCGCCAATGCCACCGATCCCGGCATCAGTATCGCGGCGGCGTGCTCGATGGTCAGATCGGCCGGGATCGTGGTCACCGAATCGGTCTCGGCGACAACAAGTTCGGCGTAGGCGCCGAAACCGCGGGTCGACGCGACCACCCGGGCGCCCAGCAATGCCCGATCGACGCCCGCGCCGATATCGATCACCGTGCCCGCCGCCTGGAACCCGAAGACCTCGGGCAGCGGCGCGGGAAACGGAAACGTGCCGGCCCGAACCTTGGTCTCGGGGTAGAGCACCGGCACCACTTCGGCCCGGAGGACGACCTGTCCCTCGCCGGGGCGAGGTTCGCCGATCTCGCGCGCTACCAGAACGTCGGGTGCGCCGGTCTGGGTCATTACGATTGCCTGCATCAGAACTCCATAAGTTGACTGTCGGTCCAGATATCTCGAACGATATGGACCGTCGGTCAACTTGTCAACGGATCGGCGGGTGCCGAGAAAGCGGGTGCGATGACCGACCGACGTCCCACCGAACGCGCCGATGCCGCGCGCAACCGTCGAGCGATCCTCGATGCCACCGCCGCGCTGCTGGCCGAACACGGCGCGGCCGGGGTGACGATGGATCGGGTGGCCGCGGCGGCAGGTGTCGGAAAGGGGACCATCTTCCACCGGTTCGGCAGCCGCGCGGGCCTGCTCTACGAGCTCGTCGCCGAGGGCGCCGTCGCGTTGATGGCGGCGGTGTCGAGCGGTCCACCGCCGCTGGGACCGGGCGCGCCGGCGACCGACCGGCTACTCGCCTTCTTCGATGCGATGACGCGCATGGTCACCGACGACGTGGAGTTGATCGCGGCCTATCAGGCGATGCCGCCACATCCGCGCAGCGCCGAATTCCACACGTTCTGGGCGCAGCACATCGGCACGCTCCTGCACGAAGTCCGTCCCGATATCGACGCCGACACCGTGGGCGCGCTGTTGTTGTCGACAGTCGGCGGGGAACTCGCACAGCAACTGGCCAGGGCGGGCGAGGCCGACCGATTGCGATCGGCGGTAGCGGAATTGGTGCGTTCGGTGCTGCGCGCTCCCTGAACGCCCGGCCGGGTCGGAGCCGTTACCGTCGTGCTGCCTGCGGAAGTGGCCGACGCGGAAGCCGCACGGTGACGCGGAGTCCGCCGGCCGGACGGGGATCGAGTGCGAGGGTTCCACCGTGTGCCGCGGTGATGCTGTCGACGATCGCCAGGCCGAGGCCGATGCCCGCGTGGTCGGTGCGAACGCGTTCGGTGCCGCGCTGAAACGGCTCGACCAGTGTGGAAACCACCAGGGGGTCGAGGACCGGGCCTGTGTTCTCGACGGTGAGCACCACCGTCTCGGGGCGCAGTCCGGTCGTGACCCACACGATGCCGCGTGCGGGCAGATTGTGCACGATCGCGTTGTGCACGAGGTTCGTCGTCAGCTGCAACAGCAGGGCGTGCGAACCGATGGTGGGCGTCACCTCGCCGGAGGTCTCCAGGATCACGCCGTGTTCTTCGGCGCGGGCGAGCAGCGTTTCGGCGGCTTCTTCCGCGAGCAGGGAGAGGTCGACGTGTTCTCGGGTGAACGACCCTTGATCGGCGCGGCTGAGCAGGAGCAATGCCTCGGTGAGAGCGATCGCTCGGGTGTTGACGGCGTGCAGGCGGTCGACCAGTTCGCCGGTGTCGTGGGTGCGGTCGTCGCGGGCCACGTCGAGCAGGGTCTGGGTGATCGCCAGCGGCGTGCGCAGTTCGTGGGAGGCGTTGGCGGCGAATCGACGCTGTTCGGTGACGTGTGCTTCCAGCCGGGCGAGCATGATGTCGAAGGCGTCGGCGAGTTCGCGGAACTCGTCGCTGCGGCCCGGCAGCCGGATTCGGTGGGCGAGTGAGCCGTTCGCGGCGGTCCGGGTAGCGGCGGTGATACGGGTCAGCGGGGTGAGCATCCAACCGGCGAGGAACCATCCGCCCACCAGACCGATCGCCAGCAGGAAAGCCATCACAACGGTCACGAACGGCGCGAAGGACCGTAGCAGCATGCCGCGATCGATCCAGAAATCGCCGCCGCTGGTGTAGATCCACCCCTCGGGCAGGTACCACAGGTAGTAGACACCTACGGCGGCGATCAGCAGAGAACCCACGACCATGATGAAGCCTGCGTAGCTGAGGGTGAGTTTGAGGCGAACACTCAATCCGGGCGCCCTACCCACGCGCTCGCCCGTCGCTGATGCGATACCCGACACCGGCCACGGTGGTGATGACCCAGGGCTCGCCGAGCCGTTTGCGTAGCGCCGAGACGGTGATACGCACCGCGTTGGTGAACGGGTCCGCGTTCTCGTCCCACGCCCGCTCCAGGAGTTCCTCGGCGCTCACGACCCCGCCTTCGGCGGCGATGAGCACTTCGAGCACCGCGAACTGCTTGCGGGTCAGAGCGATGTAGCGGCCGTCGCGGTAGACCTCCCGGCGGAACGCGTCCAGCCGCACCCCGGCGATCTCGCGCACCGGTGGCCGGTTGTGCGCGCGCCTGCGATCGAGCGCTCTGAGCCGGAGGACCAGTTCGCGGAGTTCGAACGGCTTGGTGAGATAGTCGTCGGCACCGAGCCCGAAACCACTCGCCTTGTCGTCGAGCCGATCGGCGGCGGTGAGCATCAGGATCGGCAGACCGCTACCGGAGGCGACGATGTATTCGGCGATCTCGTCCCCGGAGGGACCCGGAATGTCGCGGTCCAGGACCGCGATGTCGTAGGTGTTGACGCTCAGCAGCTCCAGTGCGGTGTCGCCGTCACCCGCGATGTCGCCGGCGATCGCGTCCAGGCGCAGGCCATCGCGGATGGCCTCCGCCAGATAGGGTTCGTCCTCGACGATCAGTACACGCATAGACGCTCGATTCTCCCAGCCCGGGGATATCGTCGGCGTATCCGAAACCGCATACGCGTCGGCAACACCATGCTGCCTTGACTGAGGGGCATGAACCACCGTGAACCGGCGATTCGCCGTCTCCGATCGATCGCCCTCGGCGCCGTTGTCATCGTCAGCGCGGCATCTGTCGGTGTCCTCGTTTACCAGTCGCTGCCGACCATATCCTCGGTCGCACGATCCATCGACGCCTTTGTCGGCGGCCACGCCGGTCCGCCCGGCGCGACGCTCTTCGATGACGGGAATCCGTCCGTGGGCAACCTCGACTCCTATCTGCTCGCCGCCCTGCGCGCCGCCGCCGCCGACGCCGCGGACGACGGAGTCGAACTCGTCGTCAACAGTGGCTGGCGGTCGCCGGAATACCAGGAACAACTGCTGCGCGAGGCAGTCTCGAAATACGGCTCGGAAACCGAAGCCGCTCGGTGGGTGGCAACCCCCTACACCTCCGCTCACGTAGCCGGCGAGGCGGTTGATATCGGGCCGACCGACGGCGCGGCATGGTTGGCCGCGCACGGCGCCGCCTATGGGTTGTGCCAGATCTACGCGAACGAACCCTGGCATTACGAACTTCGCTCCGACGCGGGGGAACTCGGCTGCCCGCCCCTGTACGCCGACCCGACCCACGACCCGAGGATGCAGCAGTGACCACGACAGTGTCGGCCCCCGTCGCAGCACGGGCCGGTCGGCCTGTGCTGACCCAGATCGTCCTCCGATTCTCCATCATCTACTTCGGCCTGCTCTGCCTGCTTCTCACCTATATCCCGTTCGCGCTGCTCGGCATCCTCGGCCGGTGGATTCGCGAATACCCGGGGCCCTGGAACATGCCCATCACCGACCCCGTCACCGGGCCGGTGGGTCGAGCGGTCTTCGGGGTCGACGCTCAGTTACACCAGGATTCCGGAGCGGGCGACCAGACCGCCGTCTGGGTACTGGTGTTCTGTCTGCTGGTCGTCGCGGCGACCGGCGCCGCGGTGTGGACAGCCGTCGACCGTCGTCCGGTACCCGCCCGCGCGCTCGCCTGGTTCTCGCTGTTCCTGCGGCTGGCTATGGGCGGGCAGATGATCGGGTTCGGGTTCGCCAAACTGATCCCCACCCAGATGCCGGCCCCCGGACTGGCGCAGCTGTTGCGGCCGTACGGCGAGATGAGCCCCGCCTCGGTGTTGTGGCTGCAGGTCGGCAGCTCGTATCCGTACGAGATGGCTCTCGGTGGGGTGGAAGTGGTGGCGGGGCTGCTGCTGTTCGTGTCCAGGACCGCAGTGCTCGGCGCCGCGTTGACGCTGGCGAGTACAGCGCAAATTCTGCTGCTGAACATGACGTTCGACATACCGGAGAAGCTGCTCGCCGCGCATCTGCTGCTGATCAGCGTGTTCCTGCTCGCGCCGTACCTGCGCCGGCTGACCGATGTCTTCGCGCGTGAACGCGCGTGCGCGCCGCTGACCCAGCCCGCGCTGTTCACCGACGCCAGGAAGAACCGCGTGGCGATCTGGGTGGTGGCGGCGCTGGGCCTGTGGGTCGCGTTGGGGAGCGGCTATGACCGCTGGGTGGTCTGGCACGAACAATCCGGTGCCGCGAGCCCCAAGTCCGCGCTGTACGGAATCTGGGAGGTGCGGGATTTCACCATCGACGGGCAGCCGATCCCGCCGTTGACCACCGACGAAACACGGTGGCAGCGAATGGTTTTCGATGACCCGCAGGAAGCCGCCTACCAGCGGATGAACGGCGAACTGGTACCCGCGCACGCCCACTTCCGCCCCGATGGACAAGTGGAGCTCACCTCGATGAACGCCATCGGCGCGGTCGACCCCGGACCACCGTTCGCGACACTGTCCTCCGAAAAACCCACCCCGGACCGACTGCTGCTGCGCGGAACACTGCACGACCGCCCGATCACGATCACCCTCGAACGCAAGGACCCCGACACCTTCACCTTGCGCAGCCGCGGATTCCACTGGGTCCAGGACTATGTGTACTTCCGCTGACAACAACCTGACGGTGACCCGCTGACTCGTTGCCCCTTCTAACTTATAGCGCACCCCGGGGCTTGCGGCAAGGCCCCGGTGGTGCTGCAGAATCGCTGGGCAATGCAGGGACCAGCCGTATTCGGGAGTGACGAGATGCAAGAGATGACCACCGACGTGATCGTTGTCGGCGCTGGGCCTGCTGGATTGATGCTCGCCGGGGAACTGGGCCGGGCCGGGGTGCGGCCGTTGGTGCTCGAACGTCGTGAACGGCCGGGCACCGCGCAGAAGGCCAGCGGTCTCGGCGGGCGAATTCTGGATGTGCTGCGCTATCGGGGCCTGCTCGACCGGATGACGGCGGTCAGCGGTGACGCGAGTCCGAAGCCGATCTTCCCCTTCGGCGGGGTGTACCTGGACTTCACCGGTCTCGACGAAACTCCGTTGCACGCCATGGCGATTCCGCAGGCGCGGGTCGAGGAACTGCTCGCCGAGGACGCCGTCGACCTCGGCGCCGAGATCCGGCGCGGACACGAAGTGGTCGCGGTGACCCAGGACGACGAGGCGGTGATCGCGGAAGTGAACGGGCCGGACGGACCGTACCGGGTGCGGGCCCGCTACCTGGTCGGCTGCGACGGCGGCCGCAGCCGGATTCGCGAACTGGCCGGAATCGGGTTTCCCGGCAGCACCTATCCGGAGGTCAACCGGCTGGCCGTGGTCGCGGTGCACGAGTCGGTGACCGTGCTCGACGACGGCGGCCTCGAGGTGCCCGGTGTCGGACGGATCGATCCGGGATTCACCCGCACCGACACCGGGGTGTTCGCGCTGGGACGGGTCAGCTCCGAGGACCGCGTGATGTTCTTCCAGACCACCGAGAACGACGACGCCGAATACGACAACGACGAACCACTGACCATGGCCGAACTCGGCCACAGCGTCCGGCGTGTGCTGGGCGCGGAGGTTGCGCTCGGTGCGCCGACTCGCTTGTCGCGCTACCAGTTCCAGGACCGACAGGCCGAAAACTACCGTGTGGGCCGGGTTTTCCTGGCCGGTGACGCGGCCCACCTGCTGCCCGCGACCGGCGCCGCGATGAATCTCGGCATGACCGATTCGGTGAACCTGGCCTGGAAGCTGGCCGCGGACATCCACGGTTGGGCACCGGCCGACCTGCTCGACACCTACCACGACGAACGTCACTTCGCCGGTGGTCGCGCGCTGCTGCAGACCCGCGCCCAGGCGGCACTTCGCCAGGGTCAGGACCCTGCCGCCGAGGCGCTGCGCGCGGTATTCCAGGAACTGCTCTCCGACGAACCCGCGTTGCGCCGTATGGGAGCCCTCGTCGCGGGCACCGATCTGCGCTACCCGACGCCCGGAACCCCGTCGCTCGCCGGAATTTTCGTTCCTGATCTGAGCCTGCACACCGACCAGGGCACCACCACCGTCGCCGAGATCATGCGCGCCGCGCGACCGGTCTTCCTCGACCTGGCCGACCGTGCCGACCTGCGTGAGATCGCCGGGGAGTGGGCGCCGCGCGTCGACATCCACGCGGCCAAGACCGGCGATCGTCTCGCCGACGCACTCCTGATCCGCCCCGACGGTCACATCGCCTGGGCGGCGACGATCGACGAGTCGTCGGACACCGCCGCAGCTGATCTGCGCGCGGCGCTGACCATGTGGTTCGGCGTCCGGTAACCGCGCGAAAGCGAAACTCCGCAGCTGCCGGCGTCGACGTTCCGGCAGCCACGTGACGCACTGTCACCGATAGTGCGAACCGGTCCTCGATCATTCGATCCCGGGCCGGTTCGCGTTGAAATCCGTGCCCGTCTGTGGATTACTCCTGGGATGAATGCGATCTCGACAACCGACCGGGCGGCGACGCGCGCGCTACCCGGCTGGTCGGTGCCGATGGTGTTCATCATCGCGGCGACCTCGCAATATGTGGGTGCGGCACTCGGCGTCTTCCTGTTCGACACCACCGAGCCGTCCACTGTCGCCTGGTTGCGGGCCGCGGCGGCGGGAGTCGCGTTGCTGGCCTGGCGGCGGCCGTGGCGGACCCGCTGGACACGGCGGGGCATCGCGACGGCGGCGGGCTTCGGCATCGTCACCGTGTCGATGAACATCGTGTTCTACGAGGCCATCGCGCGTATCCCGCTCGGCACCGCCGTCGCCATCGAATTCCTCGGTCCGGTCGCCGTCGCGACGCTCGGGTCGCGGCGGGCGCGCGACCTGCTCGCCGTGGCGCTGGTGGCAGTCGGTGTGGTGCTGCTGGCCGGCGTGCAGTTCGACGTCGAGCCGGTCGGAGTGGGGTTCGCTCTCGCCTCGGCGGTCCTGTGGGCGGCGTACATCCTGGTCGGCAAGCGCGTCGCCGACACCGGTGAAGGCCAGGATTCTCTCGCTGTCGGGATGGCGGCCGCGGCGGTGCTACTGGCGCCGTTCGTGCTGATCCCGCAGCTGATGATCGATGCCGCGGTATTCGCCGACCCGCGGACCTGGCTGCTCGGTCTCGGTGTCGGCGTGCTGTCGAGTGCGGTGCCTTACGCGCTGGACCAGGTGGTGCTGACCGCGGTGGGACGCGCCCGATTCGCCTTGCTGCTCGCGTTGCTCCCGGCGACCGCGACCGTCGTGGGCGCGATCGCCCTCGCACAACGCCCCACCCTGCTGGAACTCGCGGGCATCGCATTGGTCATGCTGGCATTGACGATCAGCGCCCTGCCCGCCCGCCAGACCACGCCGGAACCGCCCGCACCGCTGTGACCGTCCGTCCCGATCATGCGCGAGACGCCCGCTCCGGCGATGGTGGGAGCTCACCACCGCGACCCGCCGCCCTGACAACCGGATACCCACAGATCACTGCGCGTCGAAGCCTCGACATGTGGACCGGTGGTGCACGCCTGGACGCCGAGGGACTGGCGTCGTTGTGTTCGCAGATGTCGAAGTGGTGCGGCGACTACTCGCCCCGTGTGGCGCGTCAGTTTCCCTGAGCCAGGTAGTTGTAGATTTCGTGGACCTCGATGGTGGGCTGGTTGGGCATGCCGACTTCCATGCCGATGGGGCCGAGGGTGGATTCGGCGAAGCTCTGGAATTGCTCGGGGGTTTCCCACACGTCGGTGACGTGGAATCCGGTGTCGGTCTTCCTGACCAGATGGAACAGGAGGCCGGGGCCGCCGGAGCCGCCGTGCACGAAGCCCATCTTCCCGAGGGCCTGGTCGTACTGTTCGAGTGTCGCGCCGGTGAATTCGAGTTCGACGGCAACCGCCATGACGGTCATCTCCTTGCGCGGTCGAGCGGGGTTGGAGTGACTTCGGGCCCGGCCCGACGAGCGGGGGGGTCGCGATCGAACACCGTGACCCGGCGCTCCGATCGGATCACGATTGCTCTGGGCGACGGTGCGAACCCGTCGTCGCGATGTGGTGCGCGTCACAGTCTAGTCCGGGGGTCATCGAGCGACAAGCGATCTCCTCAGCCCGCCCGAGGGTCCTCGACGGTCGACCAGACCATGCCGATGCCGGAGTCGGCGGGCGCTGTGCGCGGGCGTGGTGCAGTGCTGACCAGCTCGTATCCGAGCCGCCGAGGAACAGCCGCGCTGCGGACGTTGGCCGCGTCGCAATGGATTTCGACGCGACCGATGTGGGGGAGGGCGAGCGCGACGGTGGTCAGGGCATGGGCGGCGCGCGTGATGATTCCCCGTCCGGTGTGGGCGATATGGCACCAGTAACCGATCTCCAGTGCGGCCGGGTCGATCCTGTCGTGGAGTCCGATGCCACCCGCCACCTCGCCTCTCGCGGTGAAGATCCCGTAGAGGTAGCCGCCGTCGGGCGTCGGCCAGTGTGCGGCCGAGATCTGCAGGGAACGACGTTGCCCGGCGAGCGTCGGCGGCTGCCCGGCCCATGACATCCACGGGTGCAGGTGTGCGTGCGAGGCGCTCAGCGCGGTGAACTGGCGGGTCAGATCACTGGGGCGCCACCGGCGCAGCAGCAGATCGCCCAGATCGATCCGCTGCGGGGGAGTCGATCCGGGCTGAGCGCTGGTGCTGATGGTCATGATCGATGATCGTGGACGCAGGGGCTC
>NZ_JBHWZY010000177.1:0-9970 GCF_042727815.1 Nocardia sp. NPDC060220 | reverse complement strand
CCTGGAACTGCTTGTCCAGCAACGGTGGCAGCTGTTCACTCACCAGCTCGATGTGGCGGGTGACCAGGTCGTCGGGCATGCCGGCGATGCTGGCCCAGAAGATCAGGTGCCGCACCGGCAGACCGGCAACCCGTTCGTGGATCCGCACGGCGGCCTGTTCGGGGGTGAGGATCTCGAGCAGACCGAAGGATCCGTCCTCGGGGCGTTGGCGCAGCTGATCGAGTTCGAGGGCTGGCGGCACCGGTGCGTCGGTGCCCTCCACCGACAGCTGCCGGTAGGAGTTCATCTGGTGCGCGAGGTGTGGTGCGACCCGGGCCCACGCGGCTTCGGGATCGTCGGCCAGCAGGATCGGCAGCAGATCCGAGACCCGCGCGGACTCGGGATCGTGTCCGCCCTCGATGAGTCCCTCGCGGTACAGCGGGAACAGCTGGTGCGAGATGTGCAGGAATCCGATGCCGAGGCGCCCGGCGAGGCGGGCGCCGCGCGGACCGTAGAACCCGCCCCACAGCGGCACGGGATCCTGGATCGGCCCCGGCGTGATCCCGCCGGTGGCCCACAACCGCTGGATCTCGGCGATGTTGTCGCCGGTGCGAGCGAACCGGCGGCTGAAATCGGTGTCGAAGAGCTGGTATTCGGGCAGGCGATAGCCGGCGCCGAGACCGAGTTCGAGACGGCCGCCGCTGATCAGATCGACCAGTGCCGCCTCCTCGGCCAGCTGGGCCGGCTTGCGCAGGGCGGGCAGTACTACGGCGGTGCCGATGCGCACCCGCTTGGTTCTGGCGGCCGCCGCGGCGGCGAAGGTGAGCGGTTGCGGGAGATAGCCGTCCTCGAACAGGTGGTGCTCGGTGAACCAGACTCCGCCCGCGCCGCGCAGGTCGGCCTCCTCACAGAACTCGAGGGTGCGGGCGTAGTGGTCGGCCCACGGGCGCTGCCACTGTGCGGGGTTGCGCAGGTCGAAGAGCAGTCCGACGTCCATGGTGGCTCCGTTCGTCAGCGGGTGGATCCGGTCCACGCGCGGGGGTCGGTGAAGGCGGGTCGGCGTTCCAGACGCCGCCAGCGAGCGACGGGCCTGGTCGGGGTCGGCGCCGCGGCGGCGGTCCGTCGCCGGGCGAGCAGCAGCACGAGCAGCGCGCCGAGTTCGTCCGGGTCGGCGCTGCCCTTCTCGACGCGAAGGAAGGGCACCGGGTCCTCGGCGCTCATTGCGGCGGATTCCCGTGCTTGCGGCGGGGCAGATCGGTGTCCTTGCCCGCCAGCATGGCGAAGGCGCGGATCAGCACGCCACGGGTGTCGCGCGGATCGATCACGTCGTCGATGAGTCCGCGCTCGGCGGCGTAGTAGGGATGCACGAGTTCCTCGCGGTACTCGGCGATCTTGCGGTCCCTGGTGGCCGCGGGATCCTCCGACGCGGCGATCTCGCGCCGGAACACCACGTCGGCCGCGGCCTCGGCGCCCATGACGGCGATCTCGTTGGTCGGCCAGGCCAGCGCGAGATCGGTGCCGATCGACAGCGAGTCCATCACGATGTAGGCGCCGCCGTAGGACTTGCGCAGTACCAACGAGATTCGCGGCACCGTCGCGTTGCAGTAGGCGTAGAGCAGTTTCGCGCCGCGCCGGATGATGCCCGCGTGTTCCTGTCCGACGCCGGGCAGGAACCCCGGCACGTCGACCAGGGTCAGCAACGGAATGTTGAAGGCGTCGCAGAACTGGACGAACCGCGCGCCCTTCTCACTCGCATCGATGTCGAGCACCCCGGCCAGGCTCATCGGTTGGCTGGCCACCACCCCGACCACATGGCCGTCGAGCCGGGCCAGCGCGCACACCAGGTTGGTCGCCCAGGTGGCCTGTACTTCGAAATAGTCGCCGTCGTCGACGATTTCGGCCAGCACCTCGCGAATGTCGTAGGGGCGGTTGCCGTCCAGCGGCACCAGGTCGGTCAGTGCCGTGGTCTGCCGGTCGGCGGGGTCGGCGGTGAACGCCACCGGCGGCAGCTCCCGATTGTTGGCGGGCAGCATCGACAGCAGCGCACGAACATCGGACAGGCACGACTGCTCGTCGTCGTAGACGAAATGGGCAACCCCCGAGACCGAGGCGTGGATGTCGGCGCCGCCGAGTTCGTCGTGGGTCACCACCTCGCCGGTCACGGTGCGCACCACATCGGGACCGGTGATGAACATCTGCGCGATATCGCGCACCACGAAGACGAAGTCGGTGAGCGCGGGCGAGTACGCCGCCCCGCCGGCGCACGGCCCGAGCATGACACTGATCTGCGGGATCACTCCCGAGGCTCTGGTGTTGCGGCGGAAGATCCCGCCGTAGCCCGCCAGTGCCGTCACGCCCTCCTGGATGCGGGCGCCCGCACCGTCGTTGAGCGAGACCAGCGGAGCGCCCGCCGTGACGGCCATGTCCATGATCTTGTGGATCTTCTGGGCGTGTGCCTCGCCGAGTGCGCCGCCGAAGATCCGGAAGTCGCTGGCGTAGACGAAGACCGTGCGCGTGTCGACGGTTCCCCACCCGGTGATCACGCCGTCGGTGTGGGGTCTGCGCGCCTCCAGTCCGAAGCCGGTGGCCCGGTGTCTGCGCAGCGGCTCCACTTCGACGAACGAACCGGGGTCGAGGAGCAGGTCGATGCGTTCGCGGGCGGTGAGTTTGCCCTTGGCGTGCTGGCGTTGCGTGGCCGCCGGGTCGGGGCCGACACGTGCGGCGCGCTTGAGCGCGTCGAGTTCGTCGAGCCGTTGGGTGTACCCGGTGGGTTCTTGCACTGTCGTCATCGGATCTCCTGATGTGGTCGGCGGCGGCCGTGCTGTCAGCCGAGTAGCGTCCCGCCGGTGGCGTCGATGAACGCGCCGGTGATCCAGCGGGCTTCGTCGGTGGCGAGGAAGGTGACGACATCGGCCACGTCGACCGCCTCGCCGACGCGCTTGAACGCCGAGAACTGCGCCATCTGCTCGACTGCCTCCGGGATGTCGAACACGGCGCTGCCGTTGTTGGTGATGCCGGGCGCGACGCTGTTGACGGTGATCCCGCGCGGTGCCAGGTGTCGGGCGAAGTGCAGCGTGATCTGTTCCACCGCGCCCTTGGTCATCGAGTAGGCCACCTGGTCGGGACTGGCGAATCGGGTAAGTCCGGAGGAGATGTTGATGATGCGCCCGCCTTCGGGCAGCAGGCCCAGAGCGCGCTGCACGATGAAGAACGGCGCGCGGACATTGACCGCGAACAGCCGGTCGAAGTCCTCGGGTGTCACGTCCTCGGGGGCGACGCCGGCCGGGGTGGTGACACCGGCGTTGTTGACCAGGATATCGAGCGTGGTCTGCCCCGTTCGTTCCTTGAGTCCCTGTTCGAGACCGAGGAACAACTCGTGCACGCCGCCTGTCGTGCCGAGCTCGGCCCGCACGGGAAACGCACGGCCGCCGTCGTTCTCGATGACCTCGACGGTCTCGCGGGCCGCGGCCTCGTTGTCCGCGTAGTGCACGGCCACGAGCGCGCCCTTGGCCGCGAGCTGGCGGGCGGTCGCGCGGCCGATGCCGCGGCTGGATCCGGTGACCAGGGCGGTCTTGTTCGTCAGGCTCATCGATGTCTCCTTGGAATCGGGTGGTGCGGGCGCCGGGTCGCCGGGACCGGGCAGGCCGCTGATCATGCGGGCGAGATGGGATCGGACATCGCCGAGCCGCAGGAGCTCGGCGAACAGCTGCCGGGCGGGTTCGACCTCCGGTCCGCCCAGCAGCAGCAAGGTCTGGGCGCGGATATTGGTCAGGGTGCGCGCGCCGACGGCGTGGCGGGTGCGGTGATAGCCGTCGAGTGCGGCCTCGCCTGCGGTGCCGGTGATCGCGGCGATCAACCGGCCCGACAGGTCGGCCGCGTCCTGCAAGCCGAGATTGAGGGCTTGGCCGCCCACCGGCATCTGCCGATGGGCCGCGTCACCGGCGAGCAGGACCCGGCCGCGCCGGTACCGGGTGACCTGCTGGCTGGTGTCGTCGAACGCGTTGCGCCACAACGGTGTTCCGTGTCCGATCGACTCGCCGGTCACCCGTTCCCAGGCGTCGGCGATCTCGGCGAACTCCGGTTCCCCGCCCCCGGCGCGGGGTGCGGCGCCGTAGACGTGCACCATCACCCTGGTGCTGCCGTCGGGCCAGCGCGAGGACACCGCGAGCCCGTGCGGGAGTCGTTCGAATCGACGGGCCGGGATATCTACTCCGGCCACGTCGGCTCGCAGCATCTCCCGCCCGGCCTCGAGACCTGCCAGTTCGAAGCCGGCCAGCTCGCGCACGGTGCCGCGTTCCCCATCGCAGCCGACGAGGTAGGCGCCCCGGTGGGTGTGCCGTTCGCCGTCCGGGGTGACGGTGTCGATCAGCACGGCGCCCGCCTGCGCGGTCAGGGTGGTGACTCGGTGCCCACGCCGGAGCACCGCGCCCGCCTCGAGTGCTCGTTCCTGCAACACCGCTTCCAGCCGGACCTGCGGGCACTTCCACTGGCCCGAGAACCGGTGGGCCGGATCAGCTTCGGTCAGATCCAGGCGCAGTCCGCCGAAGTGTCCCGGTCCGCCGTCGGGCAGCGGCCCGAGCCGATCGAGCACGTCCCGCTCGGCGAGCACGTCCATGGTGCGGGCGTGCAGGGTGGAGGCCCGCGATTCGGTGGTGGGGGTGATCCGCTGTTCCACCACCGTCACGCGGGCGCCCGCGCCGGCCAGATCGCCCGCGAGCAGCAACCCGACCGGCCCCGCGCCGACGATCAGGACGTCGGTGTCATCGACGGGCTTCGGCATAGTTCTTGGCGTGGTTCAGCGTGGCCCGGCTGTTGCCCCCGAGCGCCTCGCGCAGGAAGGTCCGCGCCTCGGGCACCCCGGCGTCGGGGCCGAGGATCTCGGTGATCCGCGACGCCTCGATGATCACCGTGTGCTGCGAGGACGCGGTGGTCGTGCCGTCGGGGTTGGTCCGGAACTCCCAGTAGCCGGTGTGCAGGGCCATCAGAGCGGGCAGGGTGGTCTGCTTGTAGGCGATCCGGTGCTGCGGGAAGCAGACCCGGACCGACTCGGTGGTGTGACTCGAGCCGTCCTTGGTCAGGGTGTCCATCCGCAGTACCTGTACACCGGGGGTGTTCTCGGTCAGCTGCACCGAGGCCACGTGCGGCAGCCGCTCGGTCCACAGGTTCGCCTCGTTCACGAAGTCGTAGACATCGCCCGCCGCACCGGCGATCTCGACCGAGTCGACGAACGACAGGGTCAGATCGGCGGTGCGCACCACCGACTCCACCGCGGCCTTGAGACCGGGCAGTTCCGCACGGCTGTTGTCGTCGACCGCCTTCTCGATCCACGCCAGCCCGTCCGGATCGTCGTCGATGGCACGGTAGGAATGCAGCAGCCGCAGCTCGGTCCCGCCGTCCTCGCGCGGTTCGATGATCCAGGTGCCGCTCATCTGGGCCACCGGGGGCGCGGACACCTCCTGCCAGAAGGTGATCCGCAGTTGCTCGGGATCGAGCACGCGGCGCGAGATCCAGGTCTTGGGTTCACCGTTGGCGGTGGCCCAGATCTGGATGCGTTCCTCGTTGCCCTCGTGTTCGAGGCGGGTCACATACACCGAGGGCGGGAACAGCCGGGGCCAGTTCTCCACCTCGGCCAGAAGGCGGTACACCTCGGTCGGCGGGGCCGCCACGGTGATCGTGTGCTCGACCTCGCGGGTGGTCTGCGTCGTCATGGAAGTCTCCTGGTGCTCGTCGGCCGGAATCAGAAGTTGCCGAGTCCGCCGCAGACGTTGAGCGCCTGCGCGGTGATGGAGGCGGCCAGATCGGACGCCAGGTAGCCGACCAGGCCGGCCACCTCTTCGGGGGTGGAGTAGCGGCCGAGCGGGATCTTGGCCTGGAACTTGGTGAGGATCGCGTCCTCGGTGGTGTCGTAGGCCGCGGCGTAGCCGGACCGGACCCGTTGTGCCATCGGCGTTTCCACGTAGCCGGGGCACACGGCGTTGACCGTGATCCCGGTCGGGGCCAGCTCGTTGCCGAGCGCCTTGGTGAACCCGACGACGCCGTGCTTGGACGCCGAGTACGGTGCCCCGAGCACCACGCCCTGCTTGCCCGCCGTCGAGGCGATGTTGATGATGCGGCCGCGTTGCTTTTCTCGCATGCCGCCGGTGGTGAGCACCTCGCGGCTGGCCAGGAACACGCTGTTGAGGTTGGTCGCGATCACGTCGGACCACAGTTCCTCGGTGAGGTCGGCGGTGACGCCGCCACCGGAGCGGCCCGCGTTGTTGACCAGCACGTCCACCGGGCCGTACCGGTCGACCGCCGCCCGTACGAACGCCGAGATGTCCTCGGCCGCACGGACATCGGCTGTCGTGCCGTCCACGTCGAAGCCCTCGCCCCGCAATTGCGCGACGGTGTCGGCGACGGCTTCCTTGTTGCGTGCGCACAGGAACACCCGGTGTCCCTGCCCCGCCAGTTGACGGACCGAGGCGAGGCCGATGCCGCTGGTGGCGCCGGTGACCAGAGCCACCTTGTCGTCGTTGGTCATATCTGTTCTCCTGTCGGGCAATCGGTGTCGCGCTCAGCTGGGCTGGGGCGCTTCGAGCAGCTGTTCGTTGACCAGGTCGACCAGCGCGCGCGGCGTGGTCACGGCGACGACGGCGTCGTCGTCGAGGGTGACGCCGAATTCGCGTTTGATCCGGCCGGTGGTCTCGAGCAGCGCCAGCGACTCGTAGCCGAGGTCTTCGAACTCGATGTCGGCGAATTCGCCGTCGAGGCCGGGGCTGTCGCCGCTGCCTTCTCGTAGGATGCGGCGCAGATCGTCGAGTGTGAACGATGTCGACACGGGCTTTCCTTTCCTCAGGGGCGAAGGTGTTCGGGGCCGCGAACGACCATGGCGGAGTTGAACCCGCCCGCACCGCGGGCGAGCACGAGCGCGGTCCGCACGGGTGCGGGCCTGACCTCGGTGACCAGGTCGAGCTGGTAGTCCGCGGCGAGATCGGTGCCGATGGTCGGCGGGATCACCCCGTCGCGGATGGACAGGAAGGCGGCGGCCAGGTCCAGCGGTGCCGCGCCCGAATAGAGCCGTCCGGTCATGGTTTTCGGTGCTGTCACCGGCACGCCACGCGCACCGAACACCGCGACCAGGGCGTCGACCTCGATCCGGTCGAGTTCGGCGATGCCTGCGGCATCGGCGAAGACGACGTCGATCTCGGCGGGAGTCACCCCCGCGTCGCCGAGGGCGAGTTCGATCGCCCTGCGCAACCCCGGCTCGCCCGGACCGTCGGGACGCGGGTCGACGGTGGCCGCGTGCCCGGCGATCTCGCCGTAGATCTGGGGCGCATCGCGTTGTCTGGCGTGCTCGGCGTCCTCGAGGACCAGCAGCGCGCCGCCCTCACCCGGGACGTAGCCGTCCGCCTGCGCGTCGAACGGCAGGTAGGCGCGGTCCGGGTCGGTGACGGTGCTCAGTCCGCCGCCCGCCAGCTGTGCCACCCACCCCCAGGGGCAGATCGAGGCGTCGATCGCGCCGGTCACCACCAGCGTGGTGCCGCGCCGAATCTGTCTGCGCGCCTGGGCGACCGCGTCCAGCCCACCGGCCTGGTCGCTGACCACCACGCTGCTCGGCCCGCGCAGCCCGTTGCGGATGGAGATCTGTCCGCTGTTGACCGCGTAGAACCAGGCGAAGGACTGATAGGCGCTCACGTACTCGCCGCCCTTGCTCCACAGTGCGCGCAGTTCGTTCTGCCCGAACTCGAAGCCACCCGAACTGCTGGCGGTGATCACGCCCGCGGCGTAATCGGGCAGCTCGTCGGGTCGCACGCCGGCGTCGGCGAAGGCCCAGTCCGCGCTCACCAGAGCCAGCCGCGTCATCCGGTCGGTCTGCGGCAACAGCCGGCCCGGCAGGTGCTCCTCGGCCTCGAATCCGGTGATCTCCCCGGCCAGTTGCGCGGGGTAGGACGCGGGGTCGAACCGGGTGACCCGGCGGATCCCGGTGCGCCCGGCCAGCGTGGCGCGCCAGTACTCTTCCAGCCCGAGACCGGTCGGCGCGGCGACGCCGAGCCCGGTCACCACCGCGGCGCTCATCGTCGGCTCCGGAAAGGATCGGCGAGCACGACCGCTCTCTGGAACCCACCGAACCCGCTGCCCACCGACAGCACCACGTCGACCTTGTGGTCGCGCGCGGTCAACGGCACATAGTCCAGATCGCATTCAGGGTCGGGATTGTGCAGGTTGGCCGTGGGCGGCACCACGTTGTTGACCAACGCCAGCACCGACGCCGCGATCTCGATCGACCCGATCGCGCCGAGCGAATGCCCGACCATCGACTTGATCGAGCTCATCGGCGTGCGGTAGGCGTGATCGCCGAGAACGCGCTTGACCGCGGCGGTCTCGTGCCGGTCGTTCTGTTTGGTGCCGGAACCGTGCGCGTTGATGTAGTCGATCTCGGTGCCGTCGATTTGCGCCTGGCCGAGTGCGGTGCGGATCGCCTCGGCCATCTCCTTGCCGTCCGGGCGCAGACCGGTCATGTGGAAGGCATTGGAACGGGTGGCGTGTCCGGCCAGCTCGGCGTAGATCGTCGCGCCGCGTTTGCGCGCGCTCTCCAGTTCCTCGAGCACGAACACCGCCGCGCCCTCGCCCAGGACGAAGCCGTTGCGGCTGGCGTCGAAGGGCCGCGAGGCGTGCGCGGGATCGTCGTTGCGCGGGGTGGTCGCCTTGATCGCGTCGAAGCAGGCCACCGTGATCGGGCTGATCGGGGCATCGGTAGCGCCCGCGATCATCACGTCCGCACCACCTTCGCGCAGCACTTCCGCGGCGTAGCCGACCGCGTCCAGACCGGAAGTGCACCCGGTGGACACCACCGTCGACGGTCCCTGCGCGCCGACCGCCCAGGCCACTTCGGTCGCGAACGAACTCGGGACGAAGTAGTTGTAGAGGTGCGGCACCGCGTAGTTGTGATCGACCAGTTCCAGCCGCCCACCATCACTGACGGTGCGGTACTCCTCATCGAGGCCCATCGTGGCGCCTACCGCGCTGCCGATGGTGACACCGGTCCGGAACGGGTCGATATCGTCGAACTCGAGCCCGCTGTCGGCGACCGCCTCGCGGGCACTGACCACCGCCAGCTGCGCCGCCCGGTCCATCCGCCGGATCTCCTGCGGGGTCAGGCCGTGTAATTCGGGGTCGAAGTCGATCTCGGCGGCCACCTGGGACCGGAACGGCGCCGGATCGAACAGCGAGATCCGTCCGGTCGCGGTGCGGCCGTTGGAGATCAGGTCCCAGAAGCTCTTCGTTCCCACCCCGCCGGGGGCGCAGACCCCGACGCCGGTGATCACCACGCGACGTTCGGGCGCGCTCATCGTGCGTTCCAGTCGTAGAAGCGGTGCGCCATCGCGTCCGCCGGTGAGCGCCAGGTCTTCGGGTCGTAGGCCTCGATGAACGGCTTGAGATCCTGACTGATCCGCACGAAGCGGTCGTCGGTCTTGGCGTCCTCGATCCGTTCGCCGCCGTTGTCCTCGTCGAAGTCCTGCAGGTGGAAGTACAGGCCGCGGTAGTGGAAGAGCTGGCGGCGGCGCGTGCCCATCCGGTGTGGCAGCTCGGTGGTGTCGAATTCCCGGAACAGTCCGGCGACATCGCCCGCGGACGCGAGGTCCATGCGGGCCACGATCAGTGTGCTGAACATTGACTTCCCCTTCTCTCGGATGTTCATCGGGCCGGCCCGAACCAGCGGTCCAGGACGGTCGGCAGGTCGTTGTGCGTGCCGGGGGCGACCCAGGCCACATGGCCGTCGGGCCGCACCAGCAGCGCGGTGGTGCGCGCGTCGGCGTCGATCGGTTCGGTGGCGGTCGCGGTGACCACGTCGATGCGGTCGGTCCACGGCTGGGCCCGGTGGCGCAGCGCCGGGTTGTCGGTGAGGTCGAGCAGAACGCCCCGGCCCGGCCGCAGCAGGACGGCGGTGTCGGTGGCGTGCGCGCCGCGCAGGAGCCTGCGCCGTGGCAGCCGCGCACCCAGCAGCGGATGC
>NZ_JBHWZY010000176.1:0-9978 GCF_042727815.1 Nocardia sp. NPDC060220 | reverse complement strand
CTCGAGGACGAACCGGCCCTGCGCACCCGCCGCTTCGACGGCGCCTGCATCTTCCTCAACCGTCCCGGATTCGCGGCGGGCCCCGGCTGCGCGCTGCACATCATGGCCGTGCGCAAGGGCATCGAACCCCTGGAAGTGAAGCCGGACGTGTGCTGGCAGCTGCCGATCCGACGCACCCAGGACTGGGTGGAACGCCCGGATGGCGAGCAGATCCTGCGCACCGTGGTCACCGAATACGACCGGCGCGGCTGGGGACCCGGCGGCCTGGATCTGGATTGGTACTGCACCGGCTCTCCCGACGCCCACGTCGGCGCGAAGCCGGTCTGGCAGTCCTACGGCCCGGAACTGCGTGAGCTGCTCGGTGCGCCCGCCTACGACGAACTCGCCAAGCACTGCCGCCGGCGCGAGGGCCTCGGCCTGGTCGCGGTGCATCCGGCGACGGTCGAAGCCGAGCGGATGAACCCCGAACCTCACAGATCGAATCACGCGGAGTGAAAGCCTCGTAACCATTCGGTTCATCTGTAGGTCGTGCATCCGTCACCGAACTCGGGTTGGATAGCTGTTCATGTCCAAGAAAGCGATCTACGCAGCGACCCTCGCGATCGGCGCGACCCTCTCCATGACCGGCCTGGCCAATGCCGAACCGAACGGTGATCCGGCCGCGTACGCGGACTTCACGGCCGACTTCGTGAACTACAACGACCCGGCCGCGATCGACGCCGCCAAGAACGGCAAATACATCATCATCAGCACGAAGGGCACCTCCTCGCCCATCGGCTGCCGCGGCAACGGCGCCGACGTGCCGATCTACGACTGCAAGCAGTTCGACGGCGTGGAAGTGGTCGCCCTGAAGAAGATCGACACCCCCCTCGGCACCGCCTGGAGCGTGCTCTGACCGCCTCTCCGCGACTCTTGGCCAGATCTAGGTGCGGGGAGACCTATGTACGCGGCCGGCGGCAAGGCATCTAGTTCGTTGGCTCGTGCCCGGTGAGTTACCCATGTTCTCGCTAGATCAGTCATTCCGTCTATGAACGAAAAGGATCCCGTCGGTGTGCCGACGGGATCCTTTCGTTATCGGGGAGGCGGTCAAGCCTCGAGCTTGTAGCCGAGGCCTCGCACAGTCACCAGGTGTTCCGGCTTGGCCGGGTCGGCTTCGATCTTCGAGCGCAGGCGCTTGACGTGGACGTCGAGGGTCTTGGTGTCGCCCACGTAGTCGGCGCCCCAGACGCGGTCGATCAGCTGGCCGCGGGTCAGTACGCGGCCGGAGTTACGGAGCAGGTACTCGAGGAGGTCGAACTCCTTGAGCGGCAGGGTGACCTGGCCACCGTTGACGTGCACGGTGTGGCGGTCCACATCCATCCGCACCGGTCCAGCCTCGAGCACACCGTTCTCGCTGCCAGAGTCCAGCTCGTCACCGGCGCCGCGGCGCAGCACGGCCCGGATCCGCGCGATCAGCTCGCGCGCCGAGTACGGCTTGGTGACGTAGTCGTCGGCGCCCAGTTCCAGCCCGACGACCTTGTCGATCTCGCTGTCGCGCGCGGTCACCATGATCACCGGCACGCCGCTGCGCGTGCGCAACTGCTTGCACACGTCGGTGCCGCTCATGCCGGGCAGCATCAGGTCCAGTAGCACGATATCGGCGCCGGAGCGGTCGAATTCGGCCAGCGCGGACGGGCCGTCGCCGACGACGGTGACGTCGAAGCCTTCCTTGCGAAGCAGGAACGCCAGCGGCTCCGCCAGCGAATCCTCATCTTCGACGATCAACACACTCGTCATCTGCGTGCCTCCACACCGTTCGTTCGTCCCGCGAGAGTGCGCGGGACGGTGGTTTCTCTCGTGGTGGACTCCGGCGTCTGTTCCGCGTCCTCGTCCCCATCGGTTTCCAGATGGGCGGGGATGCGCAGCGTGAACGTCGAGCCGGTGCCCAGTTTGCTCCACAGGGTGATTTCGCCGTTGTGGTTGGCCGCCACGTGTTTCACGATGGCCAAGCCGAGCCCGGTGCCGCCGGTCGAGCGGGAGCGGGCCTTGTCGGAGCGGAAGAACCGCTCGAACACCCGTTCCTGGTCTTCCTTGGCGATCCCGATACCACGATCGGTGACCGCCATCGCGACATGATCGCCGCGCAGCGACCGGCTCACCGACACATGCGAACCCTGTGGTGAATACGCGATCGCATTCTCCACCAGATTCGACAGCGCGGTCACCAGCAACGTTTCGTCGCCGAGCACTTCCAGCCCGCTGGGCCGGTCGGTGCTGACGGTGATGCCCGCGGCCTCGGCGGCGGTGCGCGAGCGGTCGACCGCCTGCTGCACCACCGTGTCGACGTCGACCACGGCCAGGTCGGGCAGTTTCTCGGCGCCCTGCAATCGCGACAGGGCGATCAGCTCGGTCACCATCTTGCCCAGGCGCCGCGATTCGCCCAGCACGCGCGAACCGAAGTGGCGCACGGCCTCGGGGTCGTCGGCCGATTCCAGCATGGCCTCGGCCAGCAGGCTCATCGCGCCGACGGGGGTCTTGAGTTCGTGGCTGACGTTGGCGACGAAATCGCGCCGCGTCGCCTCCATGCGGGCCTGCTCGGAATCGTCGTCGGCGAACAGCACGACGAAGCTGGTTTCCTCGCGGGAGAGTTTGCGGGCTACACCACGCACGGCGATCCGGCCGCGGCCGGGTAGCGGGTTCTTGGCGGTGAGGTCGTATTCGGCGGATTCGCCGGTCGCGAGGACCTTCTCCACGGCGGCCCACGCGCGTTCGTCGAGCAACCGGTTACGGACCAGCCCGAGTTCCTCGGCGCGCGGATTCACCAGCACCACATCGCGGTATTCGTCGACCACCGCGATGCCGGACTCGGAGGCGAGCACGATCAGGTCGAGCACCTGCGACATCGTCAGCCCGGTGTCTTCCTGGGTACGGGCGGCCTGCCTGGCATTGACGAACGGGATCAGCAGGCCACCGACTGCCAGCCCGACGACAGCCGCGAGGACTGCCAACAGCACGGCCTGCGGAACACTCACAAGATTGATCGTACGAGTGCGGACCGACATAACGTCGGCGGGTCGACGAAGTTTCGCGCAGGTCACAGGCACTTGGCATGGCGTTCTTTTGCCGTTCACCCAGCAGGCACCTGGACCTTCGCCGGGCGTGTCAGCCGGGCGGTTCGCCGTACATCGCGGTGGTCACCGCGGGCCCGTGTCGGTCGACCCATGCGCCGAGCGCATAAATCGGAACCAGCAGATCGCGGCCCGCTTCGGTGAGTTCGTACTCCACTCGCGGCGGCGCTTCGGCATACCGCCGCCTGCGTACGAGCGTCATCCGCTCCATCCGCCGCAACGTCTGGGTCAACATCTTCTGACTGATCCCGCCGGCCCCCGTCAGAAGTTCGCTGTGACGTTGCGGACCATCGCGCAACAGGTACACCACCACCGGCAGCCACGAGTTCGCGAACAGGTCCACCGCCATTCGCGCGGGGCAGTCGGCCTCGTAGTCACCGTAGGGCGGGTATTGCACCGGTTCGGCGGCGGTCATGGGTACCAGCGTGCCACCGCCGAAAGGCACCCGCGGGTGCCTTTCGGCCTTTCTAGCGTCGGTGTGGCCGATGCCACCGGGCTCGGCACAAATCACGGGAGTTCTCATGCGTATCGGAATCATCGGCGCGGGCGCGATGGCGTCCGCTTTGGGTGGCGGCTGGGCCACGGCGGGCCACGAGGTGCTGATCGGGGCCCGCTCGGCCGACTCGGCGCGGGCACTCGCGTCCGAGATCAACGCGATCAGCGGACCGGCTGCCGACCGGGCGAGCAGATCTCCGGTCGACGTGCGACCGGAGACGATCAGCGCGGCGATCGCCTTCGCCGAGGTAGTGCTGTTCGCGGTACCCGTGAGCGCGCTCACCGAACTGCTCACCACACACGGCGCCGAGCTGGCCGGAAAGATCGTCATCGACTGCACCAACGCGTTCCTGCCCGACGAATCGGCACCCGACGGCGTCACCGCGTTCGTCCTGAGCGAGGACGCGGTGGCCGAACGCATCGCCGCGGCCGCACCGAAAGCCCACGTGGTCAAGGCCTTCAACCTCCTCGCCGCCGAGGTGTGGGCAGGCGCCGACCGAGTCTTCGACGGTGTGCGGTTGGCCGTCCCGATCTGCGGCGACGACGCGGCGGCGGTACAGACAGTGGCCCGGCTCGCCGAAGAACTGGCCCTGCAACCGTTTACCGCGGGCGGTCTGCACCGCGCCAGATATCTGGAGGCGACCTCGGTCTTCACCGTCGGCCTCTGGTTCGCCGGCCTCGATGCCCGCGCGATGCTGCCTCCACTGTCGGCGGCCTTCGCGGTCGCCGACGCCTGACACACGGTCGGGCCGGCGCAATCGTGGGATGCGTCGTCATCCACACGATCACACCGGCCTCGGCCGTGCCGGGATGTTCAGGCTGCGATCCCCAAACCCAGCGCCACGGCGACCGGCGCCAGGTACAGCACCGGGAACGCGACCGTCTTGTACGACTGCGCCCGCAGCACCGTCACCACCGCACCCGCGAAGTACAGGATCAGCCCGATCGCGGCGAGAACCCCGATCACCGGCACGAACAGGCCGACCAGCAGCCCGATCGACCCGAGGGCCTTGGCGATGCCCAGCGGTGTCCACCAGGTCTGCGGCACGCCGTATTCCACCAGCGGCTCCACCACGAACGGTGCCCGGCGCACCAGCGAGAACGCCGAGAACCCCACCCACAGTGCGGCGACGACAGTGACGATGACGTAGGCGGTGTACATGGCGTAACTCCTTCGGCAGCCGCGTGTTTCGCGGTATCTACCGAGGTGACGACACAGCCCCCGCGAGTGTGACATCGCCCGGAAAACACGACGGCCCCACACCGTTGGACGGTGTGGGGCCGAAGCGCTGGGAGTTACTTGCCGCCCTGGTTGGCGACAGCGGCGGCACCGGCGGCGGCAGCGGCCGGGTCCAGGTATTCGGCGGCCTTCACCGGGCGCATGTTCTCGTCCAGTTCGTAGACCAGCGGAATGCCGGTGGGGATGTTCAAGCCGGAGATGTCCTCATCGGAGATGCCGTCGAGGTGCTTGACCAGCGCGCGCAGCGAGTTGCCGTGCGCGGCGACCAGCACGGTCTTGCCGGTCAGCAGCTCCTTGGAGATGGTGTCTTCCCAGTACGGGACCATCCGCTTGACGACATCGAGCAGGCACTCGGTCTCGGGGACCTCGATGCCCGCGTAGCGCGGGTCGCCTTCCTGGCTGTACTCGTTGTCGGGCTGGATCGGCGGCGGCGGGGTGTCGTAGCTGCGGCGCCACAGCATGAACTGCTCCTGGCCGTACTGCTCGCGGACCTGCTCCTTGTTCTTGCCCTGCAGATCGCCGTAGTGGCGCTCGTTGAGGCGCCAGTCGCGCACAACCGGGATCCACAGCCGGTCGGCGGTGCCGAGCGCGTTGTCCGCGGTGCTGATCGCGCGGCGCAGCAGCGAGGTGTAGACGACATCGGGCAGGATGCCTGCTTCTTTGAGCAGCTCTCCGGCCCGCTTGCCCTCGGCGATGCCCTTGTCGGTGAGTTGGACGTCCACCCAACCGGTGAAGAGGTTGAGGGCATTCCATTCGCTCTCGCCGTGGCGCAGCAGCACGAGGGTGTAGGTCATAGGGGTCATTCTGACATTGCGGTGATGTCAGGCCCACTCCACCTCGTCGAAGCCGATGACGATCTCGTACGGCCCGCCCTTGACCAGCGCGTCGACCTGTAATCGTGACGCCACCGAGTCGACTTCGCGCACTACGGCGCACACTCCTTGGAACGGACCCTCCGGTATATGGACGACATCGCCCGGCACGTAGTCGGCAGCCACCTCATGGAGGCTACGCCCGCCGGTGACCAGGCCGAACGAACGCGCCGAGCACACTGTCGGCCGGACCGAAGAGTCCTCATATCGCCTCAATCCGCGGCGGCCTCGACCGCTAGCACCCCCGCACCGACCAGTGTGGCGCCTTCGCTCAACGTCGACAGTTCCACCGACAGTTCCTCGACGAACTCGAGCCGCGCATGCCGGGCGACGGCAGCGCGCAACGGTCCCCACAGCGGCTCCCCCGAATGCGCGAACCCGCCGCTGATCACCACCCGATCCACATCCAGTAGCGCGGCGGCCGACGAGATTCCCGCACCGAGGCCGGTTCCCGCACGCGCCATGGCAGCGAGCGCGATCGGATCGCCACGATGCGCGGCCTCGGCGAGCTCCATCCCGCTCGCCCCGGCCCAGCCACGCGCCCGCGCCCAGCGCACCGACGACATCCCGCTCGCCACCGCTTCGACGCACCCGAATCCCCCACAGGGACAGGCGGTGTCATCCCCGGGCACCACGATGTGCCCGATGTGACCGGCGTTTCCCGTGCGCCCCAACACAACCCGACCGTCGGCGACGATCCCCCCACCGACTCCCGAGGACCCCGTCATGGCCAGGCCGTTGTCCACCCCGCGCAACCCGCCCACCCGATGCTCGGCCAGCACCAGACAGGCGCCGTCGATGGCCAACCGCACCACCGCGTTCGGGAACAGCGCGCGCACGTGGTCGACGATCGCGAACCCGCCGCGCCACGCCGCCAGGTTCAACGGCCTGATCGTTCCCGCGGGCACATCGACCGGCCCCGCCGCTCCGATCCCGACCGCGCTCACCTCGTTGTCACCTGCCACAGCGACCAGAAGGTCTCGACACGCCGCCCACGGATCGTTCGAGGCGGCGGGGGCCCGGCGCACCCCGTGCAGCCGGTAGTGCGGGTCCACAAGTCCCGCAGCGAATTTCGTTGCCCCGATATCGAGCGCAAGCACCGCCATCACCACTCCTACCTCCCGTGCCGGGCCGCGTCGCCGCACACCTCGCCCGCACCTGATGTGAGTCATCACAACATGTGGCACGCGACACTTTGACTACTGGTCGGTACAAATCACAGGTTTTCGTTAGATACTTCGACACGGGTCGGGTCGTCTCGTTGGGCAGCACTACTGTTGATGAAGGAAAGCTGTGTCGAAAATCGCTGTACTGGTGTTGAGTCTGCTATCTGTGGGCTTGTTCGCCGCGCCCGCGGGCGCGAACCCGCTGTATCCGACGCCTGATCCGGATCCGTTCTTCACCGCACCCGCCGACATCGCCGCGCTGGCACCCGGCGACGTTGTGCGGACCCGCCACATCGACACCTGGATGTACCCGGGCACCGAAGGCCACCAGGTCGCGTTCCGCTCCACCAATTCGGCGGGCAACGCGATCATGGGCATCACCACCGTGCTCATGCCGATCGGCGTGAAGAACCCGCCCCTGGTGTCGTACCAGGCGCTGATCAACTCCATCGGCACCCGCTGCAATCCGTCGCAGTCGCTGTTCAACGGCGAGCTGCAGGACGCGCCGGGCGCCATGCTGCCGCTGGCGCGCGGCTGGGCGATCTCGGTGCCCGATTACCTCGGCCCGACGGTGGCCTATGGTGCGGCCAAGCTCAGCGGCATGGTCACCCTCGACAGCGTGCGCGCGGTGCAGAAGGTCGCCGAGCTCGGCGTCGGCAACTCGCCGGTGGCGATCGCCGGCTACTCCGGCGGCGGCATGGCCACCGCGTGGGCGGGTGCGTTGCAGCCCACCTACGCACCGGAACTGAAGCTCGCGGCCGTGGTGTCCGGCGGCATCCCCGCCGACCTCGAATTGATGGCCGACGCACTGGGTTTCGCGCCGCACCCCGGCTTCGGTCTCGCCTTCGCCGCCGCGATGGGCATCGAGCGCGAGTACCCCGAGCAGGTGCCGGTGTCGGACCAGCTCAACGAGAACGGCCTGTGGTTCCGTGAATTCACCAAGGACGCGTGCCGTCGCTTCCTGCTGTTCCACGGTGCCCTGCGCAACGCCGAGCAGATGGCGGCGTCCAAGGAGCTGATGGGCAGCCAGGTGGCCCGTGGGGTGTTGCGCGAGAACAGCCTCGTGCACTTCCAGGGCGCGCCGACCGCACCCACCTACATCTGGCAGGGCAAGTACGACATCCTCACCCCGTACGCTCCGGTCGCCGAGACCATCGCCCGCTGGTGTGGTCAGGGTGCCCCGGTCCAGCTGAACACGGTCGAGATCTCCGAGCACATGACCGCCGCTGTGGCGGGTTTCCCGGACGCGTGGAACTACGTCGAGGCCCGCTTCCGCAACGAACCGGTCCCGACGAACTGCTGAGCTGAAAAACGATGCCGGACAGGAACTTTCCTGTCCGGCATCGTTGTTTTCTCAGACCTTGTCGGCGTCGTCGATGAGGTGCTCGAAGGCGCGCAGGTTCTTCAGTGACTCACCGCGCGAGACCCGCCACTTCCATTCCTTGCGAATGGATTCGGCGAACCCGAGCTCGAGCAGGATGTTGAAGTCGTTGTCGACCGCTTCGAGGATCTGACCGAAGATGCGGTCGAGTTCGTCGGCGGTGACCGACTCGGCGGACATCCGGCCCACCAGGTAGATGTCGCCGACATTGTCGAGGGTGTAGGCCACGCCGTAGAGGCGGCGGTTGCGGCGCAGCAGGTATTTGTAGACGCCTTCGAAGTTCTCGTCCGGCTTGCGGCACACGAACGATTCGATGCGGACACCGTGCTTGCCGACGGTCAGCATCACCGTGGTCTTCAGCTTGCGCTCGCCGGGCAGCACCACGATGAAGGTGTCGTCATCGTGGCGGGTGTACTCGATCTCGCGATCGCGCAGCGTGTCGTCCACTACCTGCGAAACGGTGCTCACCTGCGCACTCCCGTCCGGCGCCGCAACAGCGCCCGCGATCTGGCCTGCCTGGTCTCGCCCGCGTGCAGAGCGATGGGACCGCGTTCGGTGCGGAATCCGGCCATCGCGGCAGCGTAGCTGTCGAGCAGGCCGTCGGCGGTGTGCGCCCAGGAGAACCGGCTGGCGTGCTCCACGGCGGTGGCGCCCATGCGGGTGAGCCGGTCGGGATCGTCGAGCAGGGCGGCCAGCGCGTCGGCCCAGTCGGGGGTGCGATGCCCCGGCACGAGCAACCCGGATTCGTGGTTGCGGACCGCGGTGCCGAGACCGCCGACGTCGGCGGCGAGAACGGGGGTACCGCTGGCCTGCGCCTCGATGGCGACCAGGCCGAAGGATTCGTTGTAGCTGGGCACGGCCACCACATCGGCCGCGCGATACACCTGCACGAGCTTGTCGGCGGGCTGCGGCGGCAGGAACGTGACCCGTTCGGCGATGCCGAGGTCGGCGGCCAGTTCGATCAGCGCGTCGGGTCTGGCCAGTCCGGTGCCGGACGGTCCGCCCACGATCAGCACGCGCAGCTTGCGGTTCGGATCACGGCCGAGGAGCTCGGCGGCCGCGCGCACGAGGACATCGGGGGCCTTGAGCGGCTGGATCCGGCCGATGAACGCGACGATCTGCTCGTCGGCGCGCAACCCGAGCTCGGTGCGCGCGGCGAGCTTGTCACCGGGCCGGTAACGGGTCAGGTCGGCGCCGGGCGGCACCACGTCGATGCGGTCGGGCGAGGCGCCGTAGAGCTCGACGAGCTGACGGGCTTCGTCACCGGTGTTGGCCACCAGCCGGTCGGACTCGGCGATCACCTGCTTCTCACCGATCACCCTGGTCTCGGGTTCGGGAGTATCGCCCTCGGCCAGCGCGGCGTTCTTCACCGCGGCCAGGGTGTGCGCGGTGTGCACCAGCGGCACCCGCCAGCGGTCGCGTGCCAGCCACCCGACCTGGCCCGACAGCCAGTAGTGCGAATGCACGAGGTCGTAGTGGCCCGGCAGATGCCGCGCTTCCTGGCGCAGCACCTCGGCGGTGAACGGACACAGCTGGGTGGGCAGCTCGTGCTTGTCGAGTCCCTCGAACGGGCCCGCGACCACGTGGCGCACGATCACGCCGGGTGCGGCCTCGGCCACCGGCGGCAGCTCCGAGGAGGTCGCCCGGGTGAAGATCTCCACCTCGGTGCCCCGTTTGGCCAGCTCGAGCGCGGTTTGCAGCACGTAGACATTCATCC
>NZ_JBHWZY010000175.1:0-9981 GCF_042727815.1 Nocardia sp. NPDC060220 | reverse complement strand
CCGACTATCAACGCTGGACCGCGCTGCGCATTCTTGGCCGGACCCCGGCTCGGGTTGCTCCAGCTCCGCGGGGAAGTGTCGGTAACCTCGTCGGACTGATGTTGCGTCCAGGAGAGGTTTTCGCGGCACCCCGTGGCCGTCGCGCGAGGCGGTCAGGGAACGGTGACCGCGATCCCGGCCGGCGAGCACTCGAATCCGCTCTGGTCACTCGACTTCGGCAGTCCTCTTCGCTGTTTCGACGGCCGGGTGTACGTGGGCAATCGGCGGGTGGTGTGAGATCCGGCGGCCCGCGCACCTAAGCCTGCGCGCGGGTGCCGCGTCGACCGACACGGGCCTCACCCTCCCCTCCAGGGTGAGGACCGCATCGGGGCCGCTGATCGAGCGGCGCACCAGGCCCCGGATCTCCAACGGCCAGAAACGGAACAGCCGCGAGACTCGAGGTCGGCCAGGATTGTGAGCTGTCAGTTGGAGACGCCGACCGCTGTGCGCAGGTGTTGGCGCTGCTCGATGATGTCGAGCATGAAGTCGGCGGCATCGCCGCAGGTGATGGAGTAGCCCGTCGCCCGCCCGCTCGGGTCGGCCTTGACGGTTCCCTTGTCTGCCACCGCCTTCAAAGCCGGGAGGCGAACGGCTGTCCAGGCCAGCTCACTGGCTGCGAGCTGGGCTTCCATCGCCACTTTGGCATCGAGAATGGGCGGCAGGCGGCGCGCGAACAGCGGCACCAGGACGCGACGGAAAAGGAAGGCACCGGAACCGGGTAGTCCCATGTTGCTCGCGCACACGAGTCGTTCGACGCCGTGCGCGCGCATCTTCTCGATGATCACGCGTGTGGCGTCGGGGACGAGGTCATTGGGTTTGCCGTCGCCGAGCCCGCCGACCCCCAGGTACTGGATCACGGCGTCGGTGCCGTCCAGCGCGCGCTCGACCGCCGCCGGATCCAGCGCATCGCCGCGCACGACGCGAACGCCGTGGGGCACTTTGTCGGCGCTTGTCGCGGAGCGCGCGAGGACTGTCACGTCGTGCCCGCGTTCGAGCGCTTTCGCGACAACAGCGCTGCCGCCCATACCGGTCGAACCGAAGACCACCAGTTTCATGTTCCGAGCCCCGCCTCTGTGTGGTCGTTCGAGATCGCGATCGCCCACTCGGGCGACCCACCCTCACGACAGTAGTTACTGTTGTTTGAAACGACAGTAACTACTGTCGTAAGGTCGGTCAAGACGGAAGGCGGACACATGGTCAGAACTTGGGCGACAGACGATCCCAAGGCCGGGCTCATGACGCGCAAGCGTGCCCAGATCGTCGCGGCCGCGCGCACGGCCTTCCTCGACGAGGGATACGCCGCCAGCTCGGTCAACAAGATCGCCGACGAGGCCGGCGTCTCGATCAAGACCCTCTACCGCCACTTCGAGACGAAGGACGAGCTCTTCACCGCCGTCATCGCGGGACTGTGCGCACCCGACAGCGACACCACCCGAGACCCCGCCTGGTACACCGATCCGCCCGAGGTCGGCTTGGTTCGCGCGGGCGAGGAGTACCTTCGCCATGCCCTTTCCGACGAGCAGCTCGCGCTCTACCGGGTGGTCGCTCACGACGCGGATCGTTTTCCCGAACTCGGGCGCATCTACCGGCGGGAAGTCCTCGGCCGTAGCGGCCTGATCTTCGCGTCCTATCTGGACCGGTGGCGTGAGCGGTCGGGCTGGCGAATCGCCGACAAGTACGAGGCGGCCGCGGTGTTCGGCGGACTGCTGAAGGCCAGACTCTTCGACCAGGTGTTACTCGGCGGAGCGCAGCCCGACACCGAAGAGATCACCCGCCGAGCGCGCCACGCGGCCGACCAGTTGCTGACCATCCTCGAAGCGGGCGACCTCTGACGCTGCGGACATGGTCACCGACCACAGCTCCAACTTCATCACCCCACCGAGGCTTTCGCTGACGTCCACGGCCGATCCATTGTTTCGGTGCGAGTTCCACGACTGTCGCCCTAGGCTTGGCCCGATCTCGTCGACAACACCGCCTCCGACAACGGCAGAGCTGCCGGCCCGGACCCGAGGAACCCCATGCCCCTCTCCCCCATCCTGTCTCGCGCGCTCGCCGCGATAGCGATCACCGCGACAGCCTCCGCCCTTCCCGCCGCGCAGACCGCTTCCGCCGAACCGGTTTCGTGCGCGCAATGGACTCGGCACACCGTCGCGGCGGGGTACGGAATACTCGAGAACCTGGGGTTCGACGGTCGCGGAAATCTGCTGCTGGCAGAGCAATCCGCCACCGGATCGTCCGGCACCCTGCAACGCCTCGGTGCCGACGGCTCGCGATCTGTCGCGGTGAGCGACGTGGAGGGTCCCGGGTCGATCCTGACCGCCGGCGACACCGCGTATTTCACGACCGGCAACAGCGTCACCGCCGCCCTCACCGACCGCGCCGACGGGACGATTCAGGCCCTGCACCTCGACAGCGGCACCGTGCAGACGGTGGCCACCGGTCTGACGATGCCGAACGGGTTGGCGCAGTTGCCGAACGGCGACTTCGTCGTCAGCAGAGACGTCGGCGCGGGCACCTTGACTCGGGTCACCTCTGACAACATCGCGACACCCTACGCACCGTCACTGAGCTCCACCAACGGCCTCGCGTTCGACCCGCACCACAATCGGCTCATCGTCTCGACGACGTTCAACCCCACATCGGTCATCGCCGCCGTCGACTACGCCGATCCCGACAGCCCACCACGCCAGGCCGTGATTCCCGGTGTCGGGCCACTGAACTCGGCCGACGATCTGACCGTCGGCCCGGACGGCAAGGCGTACGTGACCCTCAACGTGGCCGGCGCAGTTCAGCAGGTTGATGTGGACACCGGCCGGACCTGCGCGATCGCCGACGGTCTGCCGTTGTCGTCGTCGGCACGGTTCGGGTCCGGACCCGGCTGGAATCCGAACGCCCTGTACGTCACCAGTTTCCTCGGAACGGTCACCGAGCTCACGCCGCCCTGATCATCGATTGAGGCAGACCATTCCGAGCAGCGGGCCGTACCGATTCTCGGCGCTGCCCACCATGACCAGCAGGCCACCGACCGGGCTGCAGAGCACGTCCAGACTCGACGAGCCGGTGTCCGCCACCGGCTGCTGGGCGTGCGCGGAACCCGCGCCGACGGCGGACGCGAGCAGGAAGAGAGCGAGTGCGGACGACGCCGCGAGCTTGTTCATAGCTCCACCGTGCCGTGTGTCCTCGCGGCGCACACGCCCCGAATTGCTGGGGCGCGCACCGAGAATCACACCGGACCGCATCATCTGATCCCGTGCGAGTTACCTACTCGGACAACGCCCTTCGCGAATGCTCATGCGCCCCGGATCACTCCGTCACGCCGGCCACGCTCGAATGACTCGCTGTCGTCGACACCTGGTGCCACCACGTGGCGATCCGGTCGACCACCGGCCCTGGTGTCCGCACCCACTTGATGTGGTCGTTGGACGCACCAGCCGGTACGTCCGCGGTGCGGTAGTCCCATCGAGTGACCCTGCCCGGGGTGAACAGCCGGCGGGCGAAAGCCTCGATACCGCGTCGCGGTGCCAGTGCGTCGTCTTCGAGGGCGATCACCAGCGTCGGTGTATTGATTGTGTCCACCGCAGGGAAGGGAGGCCGCCCGGTCAGGACCATGGCGGCCCACTCGCGCATTTGCGTGCGTGCTCCAGGTGCGCCGAAGGCGGGCTTGGGCAGATAACCGAAGACCGCCGTGATGACCGGCACGAGCGAAGCCATGATCGCCACGGGCAGGCCGAAATTCGGAAAATGCCGGTGGTATGGCAGGCTGCCGCCGACGGTCACCATGCCATCGGCGCCGGGGTGGTTGAGCTCGTGGCCCGCGGCGAGTTGGGCGCCGAGGCTGTGTCCGAGGACGACGACCGGCCGGGCGGGGTCTTCCCTGCGGGCCTCGGCCACCGCGTGCGCGATGGTGTCGATCTCGTCCCGGTAGGACCAGTTGTTGTGCCGCGATGCCTGCGGCGTGCCCTGTTCGAAGCCCCGCCGTGGCAGCGCCCGCGCGCTCCAGCCGAGGTCGGCGAATGCTGCGACGAGCGGGGCGTAGAAGCGCGAGCCGATGGCCATGGCCGGCGCGATCAAGACGATCGGCGACGTCGCCTCCGGCCCGATACCACCCGAATGCCGACTACTCGACCTGCTCACTGATGCACTCCTTCGTTCGTCCGATACGCCCATCGGGTCGTTGACGGCGGGCAACCCCGAGGCTAATGTTAGCAGCGAAAACATTGGCTGCGGGTCTACGGACTCTTCTGCCGTTCCGGCCGCCTGGCATCCCCTCTGTCGAGAGTACGACCGCACCCAGGAGGAACATGTTGTGACGAAAGTGCTGATGGTCATCACGGCCGCGGATCGCTGGACATTGAAAGACGGCACGGTGCACCCGTCCGGCTACTGGGCCGAAGAGGTCGCTTTTCCGCACCGCGCTTTTACCGAAGCCGGATGGGACATCACCATCGCGACCCCGGGCGGCAAGAAACCCACGCTCGACCGGCTCAGCCTCGGCATCTCCGGCGGAATGCCGGGCAAGCGCCGCGACATCGAGCACTACCTCGACAGCATTCAGGGTGCGCTCGACACACCGGTCCCGCTCGACACTGTCGACTCCGATTCTTTCGACGTCGTCTTCTACCCGGGCGGTCACGGCCCGATGGAAGACCTGGCCTACGACGAGACCTCCGGCGCGCTGCTCGCCGCCCGGTTGGCCTCTGGCAAGCCCTTGGCCCTGCTCTGCCACGCTCCCGCGGCGATCACGGCGGCGACCGGACCCGACGGAAAGAATCCGTTCGCCGGTCGCCGGATGACCGGGCTGTCCAATCGGGAGGAGCTGCTCAACCGGTTCGCCTGGAAGGCACCGTGGCTGCTCGAGGACAAGCTCAAAGAACTGGGCGTCGACTATTCGAAGGCGCTCATCCCCTTACGGCCACACATCGTGGTCGACGGAAACCTCTACACCGGACAGAACCCGCAATCCTCCGAAGAGCTCGCCGGCCGACTCATCACCGACGTCGGCGCCGCGTCAACGACTCAACAGAGCACGGTCCAGGTAGATCTCGGTGGTCGTACAGTCACCGTGCCGGAAGACGGTCTCTACGACAGATATCGCATGAATCCCGATCTGGACGAGATAGCGCGCGATTCCCGGGTCAGCGGTGTCGACTTTTTCCGGGAACTCCCTAAAACCAAGGTCGACTCACTGATCGGCGAAACCTACACGCGGAATTTCTACTACCGGATGTCCAGTGCCAGGCTCACGATGCTGGCCCGTTCGCGCGCGATCCGTTCCCGGCTGCCCGCTGAGCTGGCGCCGCTGGAAGTGTTCCCCGGATTCGGCGTGGTCTCGGTCATGTTCTTCCGTTACGACGTCTGCGATATCGACTTCTATACCGAGGCCGCCGTGGGCATCGCGGTCCGACCGGCCAGACACGGCAAGCTCGGTCTCGCCGACCTGCTCACCGGCCTCGACAGCGACCGCCTGGATTCCTACGTGCTGTCGCTGCCGGTGAGCACCGAGATCGCCCAGGTCCGTGGGCACGACGGCTACGGCTTCCCCAAATGGGTCACCGAGATCGACTTCGAGGTCGATGGCACCCGGACCACCGGCCGGGTCCTCGACGACAGCGGCGCAACAGATCTGACCTTGTCGGTGGCCACACCTGCCCAGACCGCATATCCCAGCGGTGAGCGGGTGTCGACGCTCACCTCCTACACCTCGATCAAGGGCGGCTGGCACTCGACACTGAGCCAGACCAACGTCCTGTCGGCCGGCAGCACGACGATGCCCCGTGACGTCACGCTGACGATGGGGCACGGCCGCCTGTCGCGAGATCTTCGATCACTCGCGCCGATCAAGACTCTGCGCCTGGACGTGATGAGCGAAGGCCAGAACGCTTTGCACATGCCGGTTCCGACTTCGGTCCCGACAAGGGCATAGGACGCCACATCGCCTGAATGAACACCCGACCAGAAGGAGATCGTGATGACCGAAATCAAGCCGGTTCTCGAGCCTGAGGCAGCGGAGTTCGCCACAGCCACCGATACCCCGCCGTTCCTTTTCCAGTTGCCACCGGAGCAGGGTCGCAAAGCGGTCGACGAGGTCCAATCGGGTGACATCGACAAGCCCGCCATCGACGAGGAATGGATCACCGTCGAGGGCGGGCCGACCGGCTCGGTGAAAGTCCGCATCGTCAAACCGGCGGGCGCCACCGGCACGCTTCCGGTAATCTTCTATATCCACGGTGCGGGCTGGGTATTCGGCAACGCGCACACCCACGATCGGCTGGTCCGCGAACTCGCGGTCGGCGCCGACGCCGCCGTGGTGTTCCCGGAGTACGACCTGTCGCCGGAAGCGAAATATCCGACGGCGATCGAACAGAACTACGCCGCCGCACAATGGGTGTTCGCACACGGTGCTGACAAGGGTCTCGACGCTACGCGTTTCGCGGCCGTGGGCGATTCGGTGGGCGGCAATATGGCCGCCGTACTCACCTTGATGGCCAAGGACCGTGGCGATGTGCGGATCTCGCAGCAGGTGCTGTTCTATCCGGTCACCAACGCCGATTTCGACACCGCGTCCTACCACCAGTTCGCCGAGCACTACTTTCTCGCCCGCGACGGCATGCGCTGGTTCTGGGACCAGTACACCGACAACGACGCCCAGCGCGCCGAGATCTACGCGTCACCGCTGCGCGCTTCGGTCGATCAGCTCGCGGGCCTGCCACCCGCGCTGGTGATCACCGGGGAAGCCGACGTTTTGCGTGACGAGGGCGAGGCCTACGCGGCCAAGCTCAGGGCGGCCGGGGTGCCGGTCACCCAGGTGCGCTTCGGCGGCATCATCCACGACTTCGTGATGATCAATTCGATGCGCTCGACGCATGCGGCCGACGCCGCCATCAAGCTGGCGCAGGACACCCTGCGCGCGGCACTGCACTGAATCCGAAACCATGGAGCCTTCATGTCTGTCGACCACGCCACCCGAACCGAGGGCCTGCCGCCTTCCCTGTCCCCGGCCCAGATCAACCGGTTGACCGCACGGATCGCGGCAGGTCCGGACGCCACACAGGTGACGACCACGGTCCCCTATACCGGCAACCCGCTGGCCACGCTGCCCGTCTCGACTCCCGAGGACGTCGAGGCGGCGTTCGCGCGTGCCCGCACGGCCCAAACCTCGTGGGCCGCAATGCCGGTGGCCAGGCGTAAGGCGATCCTGCTGCGGTTCCACGACCTGCTGCTGCAACGTCAGGCCGAGGTTCTCGACCTCATCCAGGCCGAGAACGGCAAGACTCGTAGCGACGCGTTCCTGGAAGTCACCGACATCGCGATCGCCACCAGGTACTACGCCCGCAGCGCCGCACGGCTGCTCGCTCCCAAGCGTCGCCGGGGCGCCATACCGATCCTGACCCACACCACCGAGCTGCACCATCCGAAGGGTGTCGTCGCGGTGATCTCGCCGTGGAACTATCCGCTGAGCATGGGGGCCGGAGACGCGATTGCGGCGCTGTTGGCCGGCAACGCGGTGGTACAGAAGCCCGACACGCAGACCGCGCTCACCGCGCTGTGGGCCCTGGATCTGATGCACGAGGCGGGTCTGCCGAGTGGGGTGTGGCAGATGGTGGTCGGCCGTGGCAGCTCGATCGGCACGTCGCTGATGGACAACGCCGACTACCTGATGTTCACCGGGTCCACCGCCAGCGGTCGCCGGATCGCCCGCGACGCGGGCGAACGTCTCATCGGCGCTTCTCTCGAACTCGGCGGCAAGAACCCGATGATCGTCCTCGACGACGCCGATATCGATCGTGCCGCCGACGGTGCGGTGTCCGCGTGCTTCTCCTCGACCGGGCAGCTGTGCGTGTCGATCGAACGGATGTATGTGGCCGAGGCGATCCGCGACGAGTTCGTGGCCGCGTTCGTCGAGCGGACGAAGGCGATGAACATCGGTGCCGCCTACGACTACAGCACCGACGTCGGCTGCCTGACCAACCGGTCCCAGCTCGATACCGTCACCGCGCATGTCGAGGACGCGGTCGCCAAGGGCGCCACTGTGCTGGCCGGTGGCCGGGCGAGACCCGATCTCGGGCCGCTGTTCTACGAACCGACCATCCTCGCCGATGTCACCCCGGAAATGACGCTCTACGACCACGAAACGTTCGGGCCGGTGGTGTCGATCTACTCCTTCGCCGATATCGACGAGGCCGTCGTGCGGGCCAACGCCACCGCCTACGGTCTCAATGCCAGCGTCTGGACCCGCGACGGCGCCCGCGGCCGGGCCGTTGCGGCCCGGGTGCGCGCGGGTACGGTCAACGTCAACGATGCCTACGCCGCGGCGTGGGGCAGCGTCGATTCGCCGATGGGCGGCATGGGCGATTCCGGGCTCGGCCGCAGGCACGGCGCCGACGGCATGCTGAAATACACCGAGCCGCAGACGATCGCATACCAGCGCCTCCTCGGCTTCGACGCACCGGCAGGTCTGTCACGGAGCGCATGGGCGACCACTCTGACCACCGTGCTCGCGGGCATGAAGAAGGTGGGTGCCCGCTGAGATCGGGTGAACACCGGGGCGCGGCGCCGATTCACCGTCGCGCAGCGCTTGGTTCCTCACCGCAACACGGCTGTCCGCATCCGCGCTGAGCGCTCGGCGGCGGTGCTCAGCCGTGCGCGGACGGCAGCGTCGGGAGTTCGACGATCGCGAACACCGTACCGCGGATACGACTTTCGAGTTCCGCGTCGGCGGCGGCATCGAACTTGCCCTGCAGATAGAGGAACGCGAGACCGTGCACCAGAGCCCACATCGCGTTGGTCAGCGATTCCTCGTCGGCGGTGGGATAGATCCTCCGCACGATCGCCTGGACGTAGTCGTGGATCGCCGTGGTCGCGGCCACGCGTTCGGGACTGGTCGGATCGCACGGGTCCGAGAACATGACCCGGAACAACGCGGGCCGCGCCAAGGCGAATCGAACATAGGCCACAGCGATGGTCGCGAGATCCTCGGGCGTGCTCGGCTCCGCGCTCGCGGCGACCAGCTGTTCGGCCAGCTCACGAAAGCCCACCGCGGCGACGGCCGACAGCAGTGCGTCGCGATCGGCGAAATGACGGTACGGCGCGGCCGTGGACACCCCGGCACGGCGGGCGGCCGCCCGCAGCGAGAGGTCTGCCGCGCCATCCTCCTCGAGGAGCTCCACGGCAGCGCGCACGAGCGCGCTGGGTAGATCGCCGTGGTGATACGACGTGTTCGACATTGCCATGGAAACAAATCTAGCAAGTGTTGACACTGCTTACATTTACCTCTACCGTTGGGCTCCGCACGCGAATGTAAGCAGTGTCAATATGCGTGCCGAAAGGAGCGAACAATGGCGAGCGGTGCGGACTCGGGCGAGGTGTTCTCGCCTCTGCGGTTGCGATCCGGCCAGGTCCTGCAGAACAGGATCGCCAAGGCGGCGATGGAGGAGGGAATGGCGGGCAAGTCCCAACTTCCCGACGAGCGCCTCATCGCGCTGTATCGGCGATGGGGCGCCGGGGGCGCCGGGCTCCTGATCACCGGAAACGTGATGGTGCACGCCGAGGCGTTGACCGGGCCGGGCGGCATCGTGCTCGACGCGCAGGCGCCGCTGGCGCCGTTCACGGCATGGGCGCAGGCAGGCAAGGCGGCAGGCGCGGCCATGTGGATGCAGATCAGCCACCCCGGCCGTCAAGTGCAGGCTCGCATGCCCGGCGTGGTCTGGGGTCCGTCGAACATCGCGGTCGAATTGGGGCGTCACTCCAAGCGTTTCGGACAGCCGGTGGCGATGACTGCCCGGCAGATCCACGAGACCATCGGGCGTTTCGTCACCACCGCCCGACGCGCCGAACAAGCCGGCTTCGACGGCGTGGAAGTTCACGCCGCACACGGGTATTTGCTGTCGCAGTTCCTCTCGCCGCTGGTCAACGATCGCACCGACGAATGGGGCGGCTCACTCG
>NZ_JBHWZY010000174.1:0-10009 GCF_042727815.1 Nocardia sp. NPDC060220 | reverse complement strand
CGCACGAACTCCTAAAGGACTCCTTTCGCTTACCGATGAACAATTGCGGGCGGTTGCCGAGCTTTCTATCAGATTGACTCGCTACCTACAGCCGTAACCCCGGTCTCTCTCGCAACACAGGGCAGCCAGAACCCGTCCACGGCACCTGGCACAGGCTCACTCAACTCCGGCAGCCTGGCGACACCGACTCTCCGGACTCGGCGGTCACGATTCGATCCCTGATTGTTTGACACAGGACCGCGAGTGAATCTCGAAATGCGCTGAGGGCTCGATGGTCTCGTATTCAACATCGCGGTGGAACGCCCGCGACAGTGTCCCGGCTATTCGACCCGAGCAGCGGGTAGGCGGATGCGCCGACAATTGCCGGCGCCTCGACAAACGCGTCTACTCTCCGCCGTGCCTGGCCCTGGGCGGGCCCACCGCTGTGGTGACCGCGTGATGATGCCAATGACCTGAGTCCGCTGATACGACGAAGTCCCGCGCACCGGGATCGGTGTGGGGGACTTTGCTGTGTTGCGACCCTGACGGGACTCGAACCCGCGACCTCCGCCGTGACAGGGCGGCGCGCTAACCAACTGCGCTACAGGGCCTTGCTTCGTTACGTCGGGGGATATTACCCGGTGGGCATCGGTTTCGGTAACCGAACAGGTCAGGCGGTGGATCGGGCGTTGACATTGACGTCAACGTCAACAACACTTGTGGCGGTGACCACCAGCGAGGCGCAGGAGCGGGCCAGGTCGGCGCGCAAGGACAGCGCTGGTCCGCGCCGGGGCGAGTTGCTGGATGCGGCAGCGCGGTGTTTCGCCGAGTGCGGGTACGACCAGACCTCGGTGGAGACGATCACCACGCGGGCGCGAGTCTCCCGGGCGACGTTCTACGCGTATTTCTCGTCCAAGGACGAGGTGTTCGGGGCGATCACCGAGCGGGTGTGCGCGCAGTTCCTGGCCGCGCAACTCGTGGTGGACGTCGAGGTCACCGCACCCGCCGAGGTCATCGGTGCCACCACGCGAGCGTTCGCGCAAGCCGTGTTCGCCAACGGCGCGCTGGTGGCGCTGATCGAGCACCGGGCGGGGATCGATCCCGCGATCGGCGCGCAGTGGTCGCAGGTGCGCACGCGTCTGCGCAAGCGATTCACCGCGTTTCTCGAACGCACCGAGGTCCGCGGCGGGATCGATCCGTGCGCCCCGCCGTCGCGGATCGTCGAGACTCTCGCCGACGCACTGCTGATCGGCGCCTCCCGGCTCGCCCGTGCCGACCGCGACCGGCGCGAACAGTTCATCACCGACCACATCGCCATCGCCGAACGACTGATCGGCTTCACCGGCCCGACCCGCACCAGCACCGAATCCGAGGACATCCCGTGAAGCTGCTCATCGCCAACCGCGGCGAGATCGCCCTGCGCGTCCTGCGCACCGCCGCCGAACTCGGCATCGACACCGTGGCGGTGTACGCCGAGGACGACGCCGACAATCCCGATGTGCACGCGGCGGGCGAGGCGATCCGGTTGGCGGGCACCGGCGCGACGGCCTACCTCGACCACGCCGCGATCCTCGCCGCCGCCAAGGAATCCGGCGCCGACTACTTGCATCCCGGCTACGGATTCCTCAGCGAGAATGCCGAATTCGCCCGTGCGTGCGCGGCCGACGGCGTCACGTTCGTCGGCCCCGATCCCTCGGTGCTCGACCTGTTCGGCGACAAGTCCTCGGCCCGCGCGACCGCCGTGGCCGCAGGCATCCCCGTCTTGCCCGCGACCGAGGGACCGACCACCGTCGAGCAGGTTCACGCGTTCTTCGGCACGCGCCCCGGCGCGATCATGATCAAGGCGTTGGCCGGTGGCGGCGGCCGTGGCATGCGGGTGGTGCGGAGCGCGCAGGAGATCGACGACGCGTACCGGCAGTGCGCCGCGGAAGCGCGGCTCGGTTTCGGCGATCCGGCGGTCTTCGCCGAGACGCTGTTCGAGAACGCCCGGCACATCGAAGTGCAGATCGTCGCCACCGGCGGCACAGCGCTGGCACTGGGTGATCGCGATTGCAGCGTGCAGCGCAGGCACCAGAAACTGCTCGAAATAGCGCCCGCGCAAGGACTTTCGGACACCCAGCGCAGAGAACTCCACGCGGCGGCGGCCCGGCTGTGTGCCCGCGTCGGCTATCGCGGGCTGGCCACCGTCGAGTTCCTGGTCTCCGACGCCGAATTCGTGTTCCTCGAGGTGAATCCGCGAATCCAAGTGGAGCACACCGTGACCGAGGAGGTCACCGGCGTGGATCTGGTCGCCGTGCAGCTGGCGATCGCCCAGGGCACGCCCTTCGACGAACTGGGGTTGCCGAGCGGAATCGTCTCCACTGGAACAGAATCCATCGGCGAACCGGCCGCCGCCGACGGTATCGCGATCCAGGCGAGGGTCAACATGGAAACGATGACGGCCGACGGTTCGGCGGTGCCGGCCGCGGGCACCCTGATCACCTTCGCACCCCCGGCCGGCCCCGGCGTGCGGGTCGACACCTTCGGTCGCGCCGGGCTGACTCCGAGCCCGCGCTACGACTCGCTGCTGGCCAAGGTGATCACCCGTACCCGCGGACAGTCCTTCCCCGCCGCCGCCCGCAAGGCCGCGACCGCACTCGCCGAGTTCACCGTGACCGGCATCGGCACGAACCTCTCGTTCCTGCGAGAGATCTTCGCCGACAGCACCTTCCAGTCGGGGCTCGCCACCACCAGCTTTCTCACCGAGCGGCTGATCGAACTCGTCTCGGCGGCACAGGCCGGTCAGCCCGAGGCCACGGTGACCGCGGTCGAGCTGTATCCAGGGCAGGAGGCCGTGCGCGCTCAGCTCGCGGGCACGGTGGTCGAGGTGGCCGACGAGGGTGTCGACGTCGGCGCGGGCGGTCAGCTCGCCGTGCTCGAGGCGATGAAGATGCAGCATGTGGCCAGCGCGCCCGATGCCGCCAGGACCGTCCGGGTGCTGGTCCGCCCCGGCCAGGTCGTCGCGCCGGGCGATCCGCTGGTCATCATCGCCCGCACCGGCGCGGACGAATCCGGCGGCGCGCACACAGAGTTGGATCCCGACCGCGTTCGCGCCGATGTCGACGAGATCCGCGCCAGGCGCCTCGTGACGCTGGACGAGTCCCGCCCGGCGGCCGTGGCCAAACGGCACCGGATCGGTCGCCGCACCGCCAGGGAGAACATCGCCGACCTGGTCGACGAGGGCAGCTTCGTCGAATACGGCGCACTCGCGCTCGCCGCACAACGCAGCAGACGCGCCGAAGCGGACCTGATCGCCAACACTCCCGCCGACGGCCTGGTCACCGGCTTGGCGACCATCGGCGCCGACCGCTTCGACAACGCCGAGGCGGTGGTGGTCTCCTACGACTACACCGTGCTCGCCGGCACCCAGGGCAAGAACAACCACGCCAAGACCGACCGCGCCTTCGAACTCGCCGAACGCAAGCGGATTCCGGTGGTGCTGTTCGCCGAGGGCGGCGGCGGCAGGCCGGGCGACACCGACGGGACCGGCATGGGCCTGGACGTGACGACCTTCCGCGCGCTCGGCGCGCTACGCGGCAAGGTGCCGCTGGTGACGATCGTGTCGGGCCGCTGCTTCGCGGGCAACGCCGCCCTGGCCGGTGTCTGCGACGTGATCATCGCGACGCCGGACGCCAATATCGGCATGGGCGGACCGGCGATGATCGAGGGCGGCGGGCTCGGCGCCTGCCGCCCCGAGGACATCGGTCCGATCGAGGTGCAGCGACGCAACGGTGTCGTCGACCTGGTCGCCCGCGACGAAGCGCACGCGGTGGCACTGGCCAAGCAGTACCTCGGCTACTTCCAGGGCCGGGTCGACGAATTCGAGGCACCGGATCCACGGCTGGCCCGGCACGTGGTGCCGGAGAACCGGTTGCGCGCCTACGACATCCACCGCGCCATCGACGCGATCGTCGACGTGGGCTCGGCGCTCGAGCTGCGGGCGGACTACGGGGTCGGCGTCGTCACCGCGCTGGTGCGGGTACACGGCGAACCGTTCGGCTTGATCGCCAACAGCAGCCACCATCTGGGCGGCGCGATCGATGCCGAGGCCGCCGACAAGATGGGCGAGTTCCTCACGCTGTGCCAATCGTTCGGGCTGCCGGTCGTCTCCCTGTGTGACACACCGGGTTTCATGGTCGGACCGGAGGCGGAGAAGACCGCGACGGTGCGCCGGTTCAGCAAGTTGTTCGTGCTCGGTGCGCAACTGAGCGTGCCGTTCGGCACCATCATCCTGCGCAAGGGGTACGGGCTCGGCGCGATGGCGATGGCGGCGGGCCACTTCCACGCGCCGCGGTTCACCGTCGCCTGGCCCACCGGCGAGATCGGGCCCATGGGGCTGGAGGGCGCCGTTCGCCTCGGATTCAGCAAAGAGCTCGCCGCCGTGACGGATCCGGACGAGCGCGAGACGCTGTTCCAGCAATTGCTCGCGATGGGCTACCAGGCGGGCAAGGCGCTCACCGCTGCCACGGGTTTCGAGCTCGACGATGTGATCGACCCCGCCGACACCCGCACCTGGATCGCCACCCTCGCCGACAGCCGGGCGCGCGGAGGGTCGTGCGGCAGCTCGGCCACTTGATACCACCTTCGCTCCCCGTGTGATTTACGACATATTTCCAGCCGGTCGCACCGCGCATGCGTCCAGACTTGAAGTTGACGTCAACTTTCAATAGATTCAGACCTGCGGATCACCGAGCAGCCATCGCTGATCGAACCCGGCCGGCGAGCAGGTCTGCGAACCCAGCCGGTACGGAACGAACGGAAGGAATTCTCGTGAGAGTTGCCGACAAAGTGGCCATCGTGACCGGTGGCGGCGCGGGCATCGGCGCCGCGCTGGCCGCCGCACTCGCCGCGGCGGGCGCGAAGGTGGTGGTGGCCGACCTCGACGAGCCCGCCGCGCTGGCGGTGTCGGAGCAGATCAACGCCGATCACCCCGGCACAACCGTCGGAGTCGGCGCCGACGCCGCCGTCACCGAGGAGATCCGCGGTCTGATCGCGGTGGCGCAGCAGCACTTCGGGCCCGTCGATCTGTACTTCGCCAATGCGGGCATCGTCGGCGCCGCCGGACTCGACGTCACCGACGACGAGTGGGACCGCTCGCTGGACGTGAACCTGCGCGCCCACATCCGTGCCGCGCGGCTGCTGGTGCCCGAGTGGGTCGAACGCGGTGCGGGCTACTTCATCAGCACCGCATCGGCCGCGGGACTGCTCACCCAGATCGGTTCGGCCACCTACTCGGTGAGCAAGCACGCCGCGGTCGGGTTCGCCGAGTGGCTCAGTGTCACCTACGGCGACCAAGGCGTGCGCGTCAGTTGCCTGTGCCCGATGGGCGTCAACACGAAACTGCTGTACGAGGGCCAGAATTCGGGCGAGGAGCTCGGCGCCACAGCGACCCGCGCCGTCGTCGCGGCGGGCGAGGTCCTCGAACCCGCCGACGTGGCCGACATCGTGCTCACGGCCGTCGACGCCGAGGACTTCCTGATCCTGCCGCATCCACAGGTGCTGGACATGTACCGCCACAAAGGCGCCGACTACGACCGCTGGCTGCGCGGCATGCGCCGCTACCAGTCGTCGCTGCTGGCCGAAACCCACTGAGCGAGAGACAAAGCCATGTCACTGTTCGATCTGAGCGATCGCGCGAAGAAGTATTCCGAAGACCTGCTCGACTTCATGGACGCGCACGTCTACCCGGCTGAGGCCGTCTACGAGGCGCAGATGCGCGAATCCGGCGACCCCCATTTCCAGCCGCCCGTCCTCGAAGAGCTCAAAGCCGAGGCCAAACGGCGCGGCCTGTGGAACCTCTTCCACCCGCACCCCGGGCGCGGACCCGGCCTCACCAACCTCGAGTACGCGCCGCTGGCCGAGATCATGGGCCGTAGCCACCTCGCCGCCGAGGCCTGCAACTGCAACGCCCCCGACACCGGCAACATGGAAGTGCTCGAGCTGTTCGGCACCGAGGAGCACAAAGAGAAGTACCTGAAGCCACTGCTCGACGGCACCATGGCGTCGGCGTTCGCGATGACCGAACCGCGGGTGGCCAGCTCCGACGCCACCAATATCGAACTGTCGATGGTGCGCGACGGCGACGACTACCTGCTCAACGGCCGAAAGTGGTTCGCCACCAACGCCTTGCACAAGAACTGTCGTGTGATGATCGTGATGGGCAAGACCGATCCCACCGCGGCGCCGCACCGTCAGCAGACCATGATGGTGGTCCCGATCGACGCACCGGGCGTCACGATCCTGCGCGGGCTGCCGGTCTTCGGCTACCAGGAACGCGAAGGCCACGCCGAGATCGACTTCGCCGACGTGCGCGTGCCCGCCACCGACGTGCTCAAAGGCGAGGGCGAGGGTTTCGCGATCAGCCAGGCCCGGCTCGGCCCCGGCCGCATCCACCACTGCATGCGCAGCATCGGGATGGCCGAACGCGCGCTGGAGATGATGTGCAAGCGCGCGCAGGCGCGGGTCACCTTCGGCGCGCCCATCGCCGACAACGCCAACATCGGGGACTGGATCGCCGAGTCGCGCATCGAGATCGAGATGATCCGGCTGCTCACGCTCAAGGCCGCGCACCTGATGGACACCGTCGGCAACAAGGCCGCGCGCACCGAGATCGCCGCCATCAAGGTGGCCGCGCCGAACATCGCGCTGAAGGTCGTCGACCGGGCCATTCAGGTACACGGCGCCGGCGGTGTCACCGACGACTTCCCGCTCGCCGCCGCCTGGGCGCACCTGCGCACACTGCGGCTCGCCGACGGCCCCGACGAAGTGCACAAGCGTGCCATCGCACGGCAGGAACTGCGCAAGTACAAGGAGAGCAACTGATATGACCGGACTGGATCTCACCGGCCGCACCGCCATCGTCACCGGCGCCTCCCGGGGCATCGGACTGGCGATCGCCCAGTCGCTGGCCACCGCGGGCGCGAACGTCGTGCTGACCGCGCGCACACAGGAATCCGCGGACGCGGCCGCGGCCCAGATCGTCGGCACCGCGATCGGAGTCGGCGCGCACGTCGTCGACGAAGACGCCGCGCGGCGCTCCGTCGAGCTGACCGTCGAGCGGTTCGGCAGCGTCGACATCCTGGTCAACAACGCGGGCACCAACCCGGCGTTCGGCCCGACGATCGACCAGGATCACGCCCGCTTCGCGAAGATCTTCGACGTGAATCTGTGGGCTCCCGTGCTGTGGACGCAGCTGGTCACCCGCGCGTGGATGGGCGAGCACGGCGGCGCGGTGGTCAACACCACCTCGATCGGCGGCCTGAGTCTCGAGCCCAACATCGGGCTGTACAACGCGTCCAAGGCGGCGCTGATCCACCTGACCAAGCAGTTGGCGATGGAACTGTCGCCGAAGGTGCGCGTCAACGCGATCGCGCCGGGCGTGGTGCGGACCAAGCTGGCCGAAGCGCTGTGGCAGGAGCAGGAGCGCGAGCTCTCGGCCTCGACCGCACTGGACCGGATCGGCGAGCCCGACGACGTCGCCGCCGCAGTGGCCTTCCTGGTCTCCGACGCGGCGAGCTGGATCACCGGCGAAACCATGGTGATCGACGGCGGCCAGCGGCTCGGCGACGTCGCCCCGTTCCGGAGCGGAGCCTCGGTCGGTGCCTGACGCACACGAGGTGGTCGGCGTCGACCCGGTCGCCATCGGAAGATGGTTCGCCGCGGTCGGCGTCGAGCACACCGCGCCACTGCGTTTCGACCGGATCGGCCTCGGCCAATCGAACCTGACCTATCTGGTGCGCGACGACGCGGACCGCCGATGGGTGCTGCGCAGGCCGCCGCTGGGGCACCTGCTCGCCTCCGCGCACGATGTGGTGCGCGAGGCCAGGATCATGGCGGCGCTCGAATCCACCGATGTCCCGGCGCCGCGGATTCTCGGTGTCGTCGACGATCCGGCGGTGTCGGAGGTACCGATGGTGCTGATGGAATTCGTCGACGGGCAGGTGGTCGACACCATGGCGATCGTGGAATCGCTGACCCACAGCGTCGTCGGGCCATCGCCGAATCGCTTCCGCGCACGCTGGCGAAGATCCACGCGGTCGACCTGGCTGCCGTCGGCCTCGCCGACCTGGCGAGTCACCGGCCCTACGCCGTCCGCCAGCTCAAACGGTGGGGCGGGCAATGGGAGCAATCCAAGACCCGGGAGTTGCCGGAGCTCGACGAGCTCACCCGCAGGCTCACCGCCGACATCCCGGAGCAGCGGGAGGTGACCCTCGTGCACGGCGACTTCCACCTGCGCAACGTGATCACCGCGCACGACACCGGCGAAGTCGTGGCCGCGCTGGACTGGGAACTGTCCACCCTCGGCGACCCGCTGGCCGACATGGGCAGCCTGCTCGCCTACTGGACGGAACCGGGCGAGAACACCGGCGGCGACTTTCCCGCGTCGGCACTGCCCGGTTTCCCGGACCGCGCGCAGATGTCGGCGGCCTACCTCGCGCTGACCGGCCGCGACCCGGCCGCCCTGCGCTACTGGCACGCCTTCGGGCTGTGGAAGCTCGCCGTCATCGCCGAGGGCGTGCTGCGCCGAGCGCGGGACACCCCGCAGAACAGGGCCGCCGCGGGCACCCCGACCGTCGAACGCATCGACGCGATCGTGCACAAGGCACTCGATCTCACCGAACACATCCAGACATGACTCGCACCGCAACCGAGACCGCCGCCGGCCAGGTCACTACCTCGCCGGCGGACCGAAGGACTGATCGACGATGAAAGCATGGCAGGTAACCGAACTCGGCGAACCGCGGGAAGTACTGCAGTTCAACGACATCGACGATCCGGTGGCCGGACCGGGGCAGGTGCTGGTGCGTGTCCTCGCGGCGCCGGCCAACTTCCCCGACGTGCTGCTGTGTCGTGGGCAGTACCAGGTCAAGCCGCCGCTGCCGTTCACGCCCGGCGTCGAACTGTGCGGTGAGGTGGTGGCGGTCGGCGACGGCGCCGATTTCGCGGTCGGTGACCGGATCGTCGGCACCACGAACCTGCCCGGTGGCGCGTTCGCCGAGCTGGCCGTGCTCGATGCCGACAGCGCGTTTCCCGCACCGGACTCCCTCGACGACGCCGAGGCCGCCGCACTGGTCATCGGCTATCAGACGAGTTGGTTCGCCCTGCACCGGCGCACTCGGGTGCAACCCGGCGAGACGCTGTTGGTGCACGCCGCCGCCGGTGGCGTGGGCAGTTCCGCCGTGCAGCTGGGCAAGGCGGCGGGCGCGCGGGTGATCGGTGTCGTCGGCGGCCCGGAGAAGGCCGACTACTGCCGCCGCCTCGGCGCCGACCTCGTGATCGACCGGCGCACAGAGGATTTCGTGCCGATCGTCAAAGAGTTCACCGGCGGCCGTGGCGCCGACGTGATCTACGACCCGGTCGGCGGCGACGCCTACGCCAAGTCCACCAAATGCATCGCCTTCGAAGGTCGCATCCTGGTGATCGGCTTCGCGGGCGGCACGATCCCCCAGCCCGCGCTCAATCACGCGCTGATCAAGAACTATTCGATCATCGGCCTGCACTGGGGGCTCTACAAGCAGTACAACCAGCAGGCGATCGCCGACTGCCACGCCGAGCTGTCGCGGCTGGCCGCGGCGGGCAAGGTGAGACCACTGATCAGCGAACGCCTTTCGCTCGTCGACGTCCCCGACGGCCTCGGCCGCCTCGGCGACGGCGACACCGTCGGCAGGCTCGTGTTCCACCCCCGGCTATAAATAGGGCATGGAACGACGTGCGGAGACCGCAGGCGACAGCGCGCCACCCTCGATGGCGCGCACCTCGCTGCTGCGCGAGCTGCCCGCCACGCCGCGCGGGCTGCGCACCAGGACAGCGCTGATCGACGCGGGACGGAAGGTGTTCGAGCGCACGGGATATCTCGATACCCGGCTCGTGGACATCACCCAGGAGGCCAAATGCTCCTCGGGCACCTTCTACACCTATTTCGCCGGCAAAGAGGAGATCTTCGCGGCGATCCTGGAGCACGCCCAGGAAGACATGATGCATCCCGGGATGG
>NZ_JBHWZY010000173.1:0-10054 GCF_042727815.1 Nocardia sp. NPDC060220 | reverse complement strand
GCCTCCAGCGAGCAGCCCGAGCTGATGGTCCATGTGGTGGCCGCGTCTTTGAAGAACCCCGAGACCAACCTCGACCGGCTGTTGACCGACACGCTCGGCACCACGCCCCGAGACGTGACGAGGGTCGACGCGGGCCCGTTGGGCGGTATCGCCCAGTGCGCCACTGCCGAAACCGTTCAGGGCGCGACGGCCCTGTGCTCGTGGGTGGCCGACAACAGTTTCGGCAAGATCGTATGGGTGGGCGCCTCACTAGCTGACGCGACACGCGAATTCGCGCACATCCGGGGCCAGTTCGAGAGCTGATGTCCGGCCGAACTGCCAGTCGGCGCGCGAGTTCGGCCACAGCGTCATCTCCGCGCAGCGGTGGTCTACCAATCTTGTTGAGTCGACTCGGAACGTCGCTGGCTTCGTGCGACGGGTTACCGTCCAGCACTACGTTCGGCGGCGTGCCGTCGGCGTCGGTCAGAGCGATAGCTTTGGTTGTACTTACGGTGATGATGAACGACCGAGCGACGAGGGTGCTCGGTGTTCGGGGCGGATTCGGCGGCCTGGACCCAGAGGGAGAAGTCGCCGCCCAGGAGCAGGCCGGAGGGGAACAGGAACATGTTGACGATGGAGTGTTCGAAGCCCATGTAGAAGAACAGCATGATGGGCATCCACATCGCGATCACCTTGCCCGACACCGAGGTCGACATCATGGCGGCGACCACGCCGGTGGACACCATCCAGTTGCACAGCACGGCGCGGATGAACAGGGTGAGCATGCCCGCGGCTCCGTGTTCGGCGTAGCCGAGGGTTCTGGATTCGCCGATCTCACCGAGCTTCTCGCCGACGGCGCTGGGGTCGACGGAGAAACCCATGGTGAGGATGATGGCCATCATCACCGCGACGGTGAACGCGCCCGCGAAGTTGCCGACGAACACCAGTCCCCAGTTGCGCAGCATCGTGCGCACCGTGACGCCGCGTCGTTTGTCGATCAGGGCCAGCGGAACCAGCGTGAAAACGCCGGTGAGCAAGTCGAATCCGAGCAGGTAGAGCATGCAGAACCCGACCGGGAAGAGCACGGCTCCGAGTAGTGGTTCGCCGGTGTTCACGGTGATGGTCACGGCGAACGCGGCGGCGAGGGCGAGGATCGCGCCCGCCATGTAGGCGCGGATCACGGTGTCGCGGGTGGACATGAAGGCTTTGGCCTCGCCCGCGTCGATCATCTTCTCGACGAAGTCCGCCGGTGTGAGATAGGACATGGAAAACCCTTCGTAGTGGCTCTAGCGCAGGAGTTTTCGCTGTCGAGGTTGCCTCGCGGTCACCGGACGTTGCTCCCACGTAAATAGTGGTATTCCACTATGGCGGCGAGTGCCTCCGAATGGCAGGCTGGCTGCGACCCCGACCCTAGGAGCCCCTGCATGCAACCGATCCTGAGCAAGTCCGCCGCCGCCGACCTCATCGTCGCCGCTCGTATCCGCAAGGGTATGACGTGGGCGGGCATCGCGGAATCGATCGGCGCACCCGTGGTCTGGACGACGGCAGCCCTGCTCGGCCAGCACCCGATGACCGAGGAACAGGCCGCCGCCGTCTGCACCCTGCTGGACCTCGACGACACCGTCGCCGAAAGCCTGCGTCTGCAACCCTCCCGCGGCGCCGACCCGGCGACACTGTCCGACCCCACCATCTACCGCCTCGTGGAAGCCGTCTCGGTCTACGGCCCCGCCCTTAAGGAACTCATCCACGAGGAATTCGGCGACGGCATCATGAGCGCCATCAACTTCAACATCGACATAGCCCGCCGCCCCCACCCCGACGGCGACCGCGTCGTCATCACCCTGGACGGCAAATTCCTCGACTACCGCTGGTGAATCGAGTTCTGTCGACGGTCAGGATCCTTGCTCGGTCCGAGTCCTCGGGAGCTCCGTCGGGGTGTCTGCCGGTGTCTCGGGGTCGCCGAGCGCGGGCGCGGTGGGCTCGCCGAGGCGGACGGAGACGACTCCGATGAGGATCAACGCGCCGCCGAGTAGCTGGATCGGTCTGGGTGCCTCGGCGAGGAGGATCCAGGCGAAGATCAGGGCGGCGAGGACCTCGGTGAGGGCTACGAAGGAGGCCAGGCGGGAGCCGAGGCGGCGGGTGGCGGCGATGCCGGTGACGTAGGCGATGGCGGCGGTGACGATGCCGATGACGAGGATGGGGATCCACCAGGGGGTGGTGAAGTCGGCGAAGGCGACCCGGTGGGTGGTGGCGTGTAGGGGGACGATGCCGAGGGCGCCCGCCAGGATCAGGGTGAGGCCACCGATCAGGAGTCCGCCGCAGGCCAGAACGGTGCCGGGGAGGTCGCCGCCCTGGGCGGAGAGGACGAAATAGGCCGCGGCGCCGAGCATCGCGGCCAGCGCCCAGGCGATGCCGATCGGGTCGGTCGACAGGCCGGAGGTCACATCGAGCACGAGCAGCAGGCCGGTGATTCCGAGGACCGCGCCTGCGATGGTGGCCGCGCCGGGCTGTTGCCGGTGGCGCACCCACAACCAGCCCACCACGACGATCGGCGCGGTGTATTCGATCAGCAGCGCGGCGCCGACTTCCATGTGCGCGACGGCGTTGAAGTAGGCGAGCTGGGTGCCCGCCACGGCGACCAGGCCGTACGCAACGATGAGATTAGCGTTGGTGCGCAACAGTTTCCAGTTTCCCCGCAGGTGGGGGAGTGCGAGCGGCACGAGAACCGCCCCGGCCAGCAGCACGCGCGCGGCGACAACGGCGGCGGCGCTCCAGCCCGCGTTCATCAGCCCACGCGCGAGTGGACCGGACAGCCCGAACGAGGTGGCCGACGCCAGCGCGAGCAGCAGTCCGGACCGCATCCGGATCGCGCTGTCATGAGTCAAAGTCGCCATGACTAATGACGGTAAGGAGCCTGCGGTAATATGTCAATGTGGTTTTTGCTCATGACACCGAGGCGGCCCTGCTGGCGGCGGTCGAACTGGTCAATTCCGCCGAAGACCCCGACACCTTGACCGAGACAGCTCAGCTCGCCGAGTTCTTCGAACGACACGTCTACACGGGCGCGCACACCGGTGACGCGGCCGAACTGACCGCTGTCCGGGCCCTGCGCGCGCCGCTGCGCGCGATGCTCACCAGCGACCGCGATGCCGCCGTCACGCTCGTGAACGAGACTCTCGCCGGGCACCGCGCCGTACCGCAGTTGGTCCGCCACGGCGACGTCGACTATCACGTGCACGCGGTCCCGCCGCAAGCCCCACTTCCGGTCCGCATCGCCGTCGAAACCGCGATGGCGATGATCGATCTGATCCGCGCCGACGACCTGAGCAGACTCTCGATCTGCGCCGACGCGGACTGTGCGGGACTGGTACTCGACCTGTCCCGCAACCGTTCCCGCCGCTATTGCAGCACCGCATGCGGCAACCGCAACGCCGTCGCCGCCTACCGTGCGCGCCAGAAGTAGCCCACTGCAACGTGGTTCGGAGTAGGCCGATGCCGGGCCGAGTCTGTCTCGGGCTAGCTCGGCCGTCTCTGCGTGAGCCCGTCGAGCAATGCGGCGAGCCCGAACTCGAAACTCCCCACGGCCGTGAGGGTTTCCGTGTCGGCGCGCTCGAGCCGGGCTCGCAGCCGCGGATACGGCAGGGCGATCTCGCCTGCCTCGTCGAGCGCGGCCTGGAGTTCTACCGCCGGATCGCGATCTCCGCGCCCGAGCCGTCGCCGCAGTGACACATCGGCCGCGGCGCCGGCGGCACTGCCGAGGATCAGTGTGAACACCGACCCCATCGCTTGGTCGGCCGCGTCGTCGACGAACCCGGCGTTCTCATACACCGTCAGTGCGACCTCGTCGTGGCGAGCTTTGTTCGGCCCGTAGAGCAGGTAGCTCGACTGCGCCTGCGCCAGCCAGGGATGCCTGGTGATGGTTGTGTACAACCCGCGGGCCAGCTGTTCGGCGGCCGCGCGCCAGTCGAGCGAGTCGGGATCGGGCAGGGTGATTTCGCCCCAGATCTCGTCGGCGGCGAGGCGAATCAGGTTGTCCTTGTTCTTCACATGCCAGTACATCGCGGTCGGCGCGGAATCGAGCCGCTTGCCGAGGCTGCGCATGTTCAGCCCGTCGAGTCCCTCTTCGTCGAGCAGGTCGATTGCGGTGGCGACGATTTGTTCGCGGGTCAATGTCTCACGCGGCATGCCTAGACCATAGGGGTTCACCTGGCACTTTCACAAAGTTCAAGAAATCTCTTGCACTTAGTTCAAGTAGGCCGCTACGCTACTTTTACAAAGTTCAAGAAGGGATCGACCAGCATGAATGTCTTCCTCGCCACCATCGACCTCGCCATCGCCGCCGCGTTCGTGAGCATGCCGTTCGTGCGCAATCGCTACGGCGCGGCCGCCATGGTCACCGCCGAGTCCGAGCTGGCCAGACAGGGGGTGCGCACCACCGCGCTCACCGAGAACGGCATGCGGTTCGACGCCAGTGGCCACGAGAGTGCCGCGCCACTGAGCGTCGCCGCGATCATGATCGCGCTCGCCGGCGTCAACCTCGCTGACCTGGCCGTCGCCCGGCCGCTGAACTGGGTGCTGTTGACGCTGGTTCTGCTCGGCAACAGCGTCATCGTCTACAGCAATCACACCGCCGTGCGCTCGGTGCGCGCCGCGTTCCACCGCAAGGGCGATCCCGAACTGATCCGTATCGACGTTCCCGCACTGCTCGCGGCTGCCGAATCCGGCTTCCCGGCCTGGACTTGGACGTTGCAGACGCTGCGCAACATCACCGTCTTCGGCAGCGCCGTCCTCGGCCTCGCGGCCCTCGTACTTTCCTGAAACAGCAAGCAAGGAGAAGAACCATGTCCGATCTCGCCCAGTTCATCGCCGCTACCGCCATCGAATTCGGCATCCCCGGCCTAGCCGTCGGTGTTTTCGCCGACGGTCACGAGATCTTCGCGACGCACGGCGTCACCGGCATCGACAACCCGCTTCCCATCACTCCCGACACCCTGTTCGCCGCCGGCTCCATCACCAAACCGGTGACCGCGACCGCGCTGATGCAGCTGGTCGCCGAAGACAGAATCGACCTCAACGCGACTGTTCAGCAATATGTTCCGGAATTCACGGCCTCGACCGGCATCACCGTCGGGGCCTTGCTCAACCACACCTCGGGCCTGGACTGGAACCTCCTCGTCGATACCGGCGAGGGTGACGACGCGCTCGCCGAGTTCGCCCGCCGGTTGAGTGATCTCCCGCCGATCGGCAAGCCAGGCGAACGCTCCTCCTACAGTCAGGCCGGTTTCAACCTCCTCGGCCGGGTCATCGAAACTGTCACCGGCCAGAGTTTCGAGCGCGCGGTCCACGACCTCGTACTCGCGCCGGTCGGTATGGACAACAGCGTCTTCCAGCTCTCCGAGGTCATGACCCGCCGCTTCGCGATCGGCCACGAACTCGGCGCCGACCACGAAATGAGCGTCGTCCGGCCGTGGAAGGGCAACCGCGCCAACAATCCCGGCGGTGGCCTGGCCACGACCGTCGCCGATCAGTTGCGGTGGATGCGCGTGCACCTGGGGAAGAGCGACGTGCTGCCGACCGACATGCTCGCCCGCATGCAGGAGCCGACCGTGCAGCTGCGGGCCAGTTCGCTCGGCGACGCGATCGGTCAGTGCTGGTTCGTCCGCGACATCGATGGCGTCCGCACCATCGGCCACGGCGGTTCGGGCTTCGGGCAATTCGCCGAACTGCTTCTCGTCCCCGAACGCGACTTCGCGGTGGTGGTGATGGCCAACGCCGGTCCCGATGGCATCGCGTGCAACCAGCGCATCGTCCGCTGGGTCCTCGCCCACTACCTCGGCATCGATGATGTCGACCCGGCACCGTTGCCCTTCGACGCCGCGGCGGCCGCGGAACTGGTCGGCCGCTACGAGATCGACGCGATGACTTTCGACATCACCGCGACCCCGTCGAGTCTGGTCCTCGAGGTCAGGATCAAGCCGGAGCTGCGTGCGGCGGCCGGCCAGGATCTCCCGCCCGACCACGCGCCGTTCGATGTCGGCCTGCTGCCCGGCGCCGGTGACGAATACATCGTCACCTCAGGGGCTTTCGTCGGTCAGCGCGGATACTTCAGCCGCGACGAGGACGGCGGGGTGATCGGAGTGGACCTGGCCGGCCGGTTGTTCACCCGCATCGGCTAGCGCGCGTCGGGTGGGCCGCCGGGTTTCGCCACCCGGCGGTTCGGTCGTGCCCGCAGCGCGCCTACCTGACCTTCGGGCACTTCTTGCCCGCCAGATGGCACTTGTCCTCGAATCCCGCGGGCAGCCAGGTGCCGGTCTTCAGCAGTGGGTGGTGCGGAAAGTGCCGCAGGGCTGCGGTGACGAAAAGCAATACCGCCCAGGGGCTTTGGATCTGGATCTGCTGCAACTTGCCGTCTCGGTCGGGGAATCGGCAGCCGACGCGATCCGGCGCGGTGAGGTCGATGGACTCGAGCGCGGACCAGTACAGCGAGAACGACCGATCGGGGTTGGCGAGATGCAACCGCCGGTCCGAGATCATCACCGACCCCGGCCGTTCCGCCACCCAGCGCGGTTGCGCGGCGGCCGCTGCCTGAGTGCGCCGGGTCCGGTTCACGACCGCATTACCCAACTGCGCGGCCGCGACGATCGGGGCCGGACCGGCGACGGGCCCCCGGCTCCTGGTCCGATTTCCGTCGCCGGTCGGCCGCCACGTGTACCAGTTGACGGCTCCCTCGGCGAGACCGACCTCGCCGGGCTCGATCCGCACCCGCGTCGCCGTGTGTGGGATCAGTCCCACCTCGCCGCGCGCCAGCAGATCGGCCACCCCGCAGGTGTACAGCAGGTAGTCGTCGAACCACGTCCACCCGGCCTGTTCGGCCAGGGCGCGTTCGATATCGGCCAGCGGGTCGAACACCACTCTCATCACCACCCACCCGTGCGGACTTACTGGTGTCAACGGTAGCGGAGACCGGCGGCAACGCGCGGTCGGCGGACAGCGAAAATCAGCGTTCGCTGTCGAGCATCGCCATCTGCTCGGCCGCGTACCGCTCGCCCGCGACGGCGTCGGCCGGTGCCGCCGCCTCGATCACGGCCAGCTCGTCGGGCGTGAGCGAGATCGCGAGCGCCCCGAGCGTCTCGTCGAGGCGCGTCCGGCTGCGCGCGCCGATGACCGGCACGATGTCCTCGCCCCGGCTCAGTGCCCAGGCGATCGCCAGCTGGGCGACCGAAACCTGTTTCGTGGCAGCAATATCGGCCAGCGCCTCGACCAAGCGCAAGTTCGTGGTGAGGTTTTCGCCCTGGAAGCGCGGGCTGTGGGCACGGAAGTCGCCGGCCGTCGCGGGCCCGCCGTTGCGGAAGGTATCGCTGAGCAGCCCCCGCGAGAGCACGCCATAGGCGGTGATGCCCGTGCCGAGTTGCCGTGCGACCGGGAGGATTTCCTTTTCGATGCCGCGGGAGATGAGCGAGTACTCGATCTGGAGGTCGGCGATCGGGTGCACCGCGGCGGCCCGTCGCAGTGTGTCGGCACCGATCTCGGAGAGTCCGATGTGCCGCACGTACCCCGCCTCGACGAGTTCGCCGATCGCGCCGACGGTGTCCTCGATCGGCACCTCGGGATCCAGGCGCGCGGGCCGGTAGACGTCGATGTGATCGACACCGAGTCGAGTCAGTGTGTAGGTGAGGAAGTTGCGGAGGGCGGCCGGTCGCCCGTCGAAGCCGCCCCATGTTCCGCCCGGCCCGCGCAGCGCACCGAATTTCACGCTGAGTACCACGTCCTCGCGGGCGCGTTCGGCGATGGCCTTGCCGACCAGCATCTCGTTGTGACCCGCGCCGTAGAAGTCACCGGTGTCGATGAGGTTGATGCCCGCGTCGATGGCGGCGTGGAGGGTCGCGACCGATTCACGGTCGTCGGAGGCGCCGTATATCCCGGACATGCCCATCGCGCCGAGGCCGATGCGACTGACGCGGGGACCGGTGTCGCCGAGGCCGACGGTGGGAATCTGTGAGTTCGTCATGCTTCGAGCCTGCGCCGCGAGCGCCGCTCGCGGCAGAGATCGTTCATCGGGGGATCGCCGGTCCCTGGCTGGGCGCCGCCGCGAAGCGCACCATGGAGACATGGACCGATCCGAGCTGGCCGACTTCCTGCGCCGTCACCGGGAACTGCTCACCCCCGCCGACGTGGGCCTGCCGCCCGGCGTGCGCCGGCGCACCCCCGGTCTGCGACGCGACGAGGTGGCTCTGCTCACCGGCATGTCGACCGACTACTACACCCGCCTCGAACAGGCGCGTGGTCCACGCCCGTCCACCCAGGTCCTCACCGCGCTGGCTCGCGCGCTGCGCCTGAGTGCCGACGAGCGCGACCACCTGTTCCATCTGTGCGGCCACTCGTCCCCGGACCGCGGGCTGCGCGACAAGCACGTCGGCCCCGGCCTGCTGCACATGCTGGACAAACTCGACGACGTCCCCGCCGCCGTGATCACCGATCTCGGCGAGGTCCTCGTCCAGAACCGCATGCACAGTCTGCTGGCCGGTGACCACGGCGCCCGCAGGGGCCTCGATCGCTTCTATTCCTGGCGCTGGTTCACCGATCCATCGGCCAGAACGCTCTTCCCCGAATCGGATTGGGCCCGTATGAGCCGCAGCCATGTGGCCGATCTGCGTGCCACCGCGGCACGTCGCGCCGACGATGCGGAGGTCACCGGCTTCATCAGCGAGTTACGCGGCAACAGTGCGGAATTCGAAGAGCTGTGGAACGAACACGAGGTCGCCGTGCGGATCTCCGACACCAAACAGTTCCTGCATCCGGAAATCGGCCTGATCGATACGATCTGCGAAACCCTGCTCACCCCGAACGCCGCCCAGCGACTGCTGGTCTATCTGCCGCGTCCCGGCACCGACGCGGCGGAGAAGATGGCGCTGCTGCGGGTGATCGGCACCCAACTCCTCAGTCCGACACAGTGATTCACGGTGTCCCGGTGACATAGGCCAGCGCGGTGTCGATCGCGGGCTGACCGCCTGCCAGCGCGTACCCGGCGAGCGCGCCGATCGCCGCCCCTGCCACGGTGGCGACCGGGACGGTGATGAAGTCCAGGATGAACAGGCCGAGTGGGAAGCCGAGTACGAAACCGATGGCAGCCCCGATGGCGGCACCTTCGATGATCTTCGGTTGCAGGCGTTGGGTTTCGGCGAAGAAGCGTTCCTGTGCGCTGATGTCGCGCACCGGTGTGGTGGATTCGCTGATCGGGGTGAGGGTCAGGCTGGTGCCCTGCTCGTCGATCGACGGTGTGAGCGGCACCGCGTGCGCACCGACCCGCACGACCATCGGCAGCGCCGCGAGGACCGCCCCCGATTCGTCGGTGATCGCGACGACTGTCGCGTCGTGGACGAGCTGGAACCGCCCCGTGTCGATGGTGGTGACCACCGCACGCCGATCCTCGGTGGCGCTCACCTGGTAGTTCACGCCCTTGTCGATCCCGCGCAGCGAGGGCGCCGCGACCGGCTGCTCGGCGATCACCGGCGCGGGCTCGGCGTGCCCGTTCCCGGCTGCCGCCACGATGACCCCCATCGCGAGCAGTGCCGCCCCGACCCCAGTGCCGATCCTCATCCCGCAAGCCTCCTGCTGCTCCGCCCGGGTCCGGTTCGTCCCGTTCATCGCGGCAAACCTAGCCGTTGCGGCCCCGTTCGGAAAGTCCATAGCCAGCGGGGCCGGGACGGATCAGCGCCGCGCGTTCGACGATCCGGCGCCGGTCTGTGGACGTCGGGCGAAATCCGGCGCGTGCTCGGGGCGCAGCCCGATACCGCCGAGATAAGCGGTGATTCCGGCGAGCGCGGGCACGGCGTCGACAACACGCAGCGGCAAGGGTGCGGTGTGCAGGGTTCCCCGCAGCGCGGGCGTGATGAGCATGTCGTGTTCGCCGCGCTGGGATCGCTGCGTGAAGCTCGCGGGCAGCATCCGCCTGCGCTGCACCTTTTCCAGGTCGGCGGTCCGCACGGTGCCGTCGCTGTGGTGGACGTCATGTGATCACCGTGCGACCTCAAGTTGGCTTGAGGTCAAGGAGGGCTCCCCCGGAAAGGGGTGCGCG
>NZ_JBHWZY010000172.1:0-10081 GCF_042727815.1 Nocardia sp. NPDC060220 | reverse complement strand
CACCTCCTACACCGGCGAGGAGCTACGATCCGAGCAGGTTCGTGGCGACTACCTGGCAGTTCACGTCCCTGTGACCACCTCACCCGGGGGCACGCGGACGCGCACTTTCACGGTTGTCGCGACCGCTGAGGGCTATTGCATCGGTGACGTAACGATTTAGCCACTACCCTGGTTGGCTGGTACGCCGAAGCAGTCAGGGGGCCCGAGGCGGTAGCTCGCCATTGATCCGGCGAATCAGATCCTGGTAGGAGGAAACAGCTCGTGCAGATCACCAGCGTCGGACACGCCGGCTTCCATATCCGAACCGAGGCCGGCACGATCCTGTGCGATCCCTGGGTGAACCCCGCGTACTTCGCGTCGTGGTTCCCCTTCCCGGACAACTCCCAGCTCGACTGGGAGACCCTCGGCGATGTCGACTACCTGTACGTCTCGCACCTGCACCGCGATCACTTCGACGCCGCCCACCTGGCGAAGTACGTGAACAAGGACGCCACGATCCTGCTGCCCGACTACCCGGTGCTCGACCTGCGCCGTGAGCTCGAGGCGCTGGGTTTCACCAAGTTCTTCGAGACCGAGGACTCGGTCAAGCACACGATCACCGGGCCGAAGGGCTCCGTGGACATCATGATCGTCGCGTTGCGCGCGCCCGCCGACGGCCCGATCGGCGACTCCGGAATTCTCATCTCCGACGGTGAGACCACCTGTTTCAACATGAACGACGCCCGACCGGTGGACATGGACGTCATCCACGACGCGTTCGGCGATATCGACATCCACCTGCTGCAGTACTCGGGCGCGATCTGGTACCCGGCCGTGTACGACATCCCGGCGCGGACCAAGGCCAACTTCGGCAAGCAGAAGCGTCAGCGTGGCATGGATCGCGCGCGCTCCTACATCGAGCAGGTCGGCGCGACCTGGGTGGTGCCCTCGGCGGGTCCGCCGGTGTTCCTCGACGACGAACTGCGCTACCTCAACGACGATCGCGGCGACGAAGGCAACATCTTCCCCGACCAGATCGTGTTCCTCGATCAGATGAACATTCACGGCAACCCCGGCGGGATCCTGATGATCCCCGGTTCGGTCGCCGATGTGCGCGGTAAGGAGCTCGACCTCGCGCACCCGTTCGACCCGGATCGGATCTACGGCGACAAGGCCGCCTACATCGCGGAGATGGCGCAGCGTTTCGCGCCGGTGCTGGCCGCGGAGAAGGCGTCGTGGGAGACCGGCGAGGGTTCGCTGCTCGAGCCGCTGCGTGAGCTGTTCGAACCGATCATGAAGCAGAGCGCGCTGATCAGCGACGGCATCGGCTACCCCGTGGGCCTGGTGATCGGCGAGGAGACCATCGTCCTGGACTTCCCGCACCGCACCGTGCGCGCGCCGCTCGAGGGCGAAGGCCGCTACCGCTACGGCTTCCGCATCGCCCCCGAACTGGTACGCACCGTGCTGCGCGACAACGAGCCGGACTGGGTGAACACGATCTTCCTGTCCACCCGCTTCCAGGCGTGGCGCATCGGCGGCTACAACGAGTTCCTCTACACCTTCTTCAAATGCCTCACCGACGAGCGCATCGCCTACGCCGACGGCTGGTTCTCCGAGGCACACGACGACTCCGCCGTCACCGAACTCGACGGCTGGGAAGTCCAGCGCCGCTGCCCCCACCTCAAGGCCGACCTCTCCAAATTCGGTGTGGTGGAAGGTAACAACCTCACCTGCAACCTGCACGGCTGGCAATGGGACCTGGAATCGGGGCGCTGCAAGACCTCCAAGGGTCACGAGCTGCGCTCTCGCAAGCTCTGAACCTTGAACCAGGGACGGCGACCGGGGTAATTTGAGTTCGGGGTCCATCGAGACAGTCCGATCCACCCCTCCGTTCCACGATCACGCACTGCGTTTGTTCGGCTCATTCTCGACCCGACCAGGGAGCGACAATGAACGGCACACCTGTATCGACCATCCTCGAAGCGATTCGCGGTGAGGTGATCACCGCGGACTCACCCGGCTACGACCAGGCGCGTTCGGTCTACAACGCGATGATCGACCGCCGGCCCCTCGCGGTCGTCCGCGCGGTCGACGTCGCCGACGTGCGTACCACCGTCGACGCCGCCCGCGAGAGCGGACTCGACCTCGCCATCCGCGCAGGCGCCCACAGCGTGCCCGGTTTCGGCACCGTCGACGACGGCATCGTCTTGGACCTGAGCGCCATGAAGGGCATCCGCGTCGATCCCGAACGGCGGATCGCCCGCGTACAGGGCGGCTGCGACTGGGGCGACTTCGACCACGCCGCGCATTCCTTCGGGCTCGCCACCACCGGCGGCATCATCTCCACCACCGGGGTCACCGGCCTGACTCTCGGCGGCGGGATCGGCTACCTCGCCCGCGCCTACGGTCTGTCCATCGACAACCTCCGGTCCGCCGATGTGGTGCTGGCCGACGGCACCTTCGTGACCGCGAACGCGACCGAGCACCCCGATCTGTACTGGGCGCTGCGCGGCGGCGGCGGCAACTTCGGGGTGGTCACCGAAATGGAGTTCGACCTGCACCCGGTGGACACGATCTACGGCGGACCCATGTTCTTCGAGCTAGACGTCGCCGAAGAGCTGTTGCGGACCTACCGCGACTGGATCGCCGCGGCACCGCGCGCGATGGGCGCCTTCCCCGGCTTCCAGATCGCGCCGCCGCTGCCGTTCATTCCCGAGGAACGGGTCGGCGAACCGTTCGTCCTGCTGGTGTCCTGCTTCAACGGCCCCGATCAGGAGGCCGAAGCCCTGCTCGCGGACCTGCGGGCGGTCGCGACGCCGGTGGCCGAGCACGTCGGCCGGATGCCCTACCCGGCCCTCAACAGCGCATTCGACGGTCTCCTTCCTCCCGGCCTGCAGCACTACTGGAAGGCGGCGTTCCAACCCGAACTCACCGACGGCGCCCTCGCCGCTCATCTCGAGTTCGGCCCGCGAGTGCCCGCGGTGCAGTCCACCATGCACCTCTACCCGATCGACGGCGCCGTGCAGGACGTCGCGGTGGACGACACCGCGTTCGCCTACCGCACCGCGAATTTCGCCCCCGTGATCGCCGGGATGTGGCCCGATGCGATCGACAACGACGCCAACATCAGGTGGGTCCGCGACTACCACTCCGCGCTGGAACCCCACACCGCCGACGGCGGCTACATCAACTTCATGGGCTCCGACGACCAGGGCCGCATCCGCGCCAACTACGGCCCGAACTTCGACCGCCTGGCCGCCGTCAAGAAGACCTACGACCCGGCCAACCTGTTCCACCTCAACCAGAACATCGCGCCGGCGCAATAGTCGGCTACGGCCGTTCCGCATCATCGTGCTGCGGCTCTGCATGGATGTGCTCGACGGAGCCGTCGGATCACCCCTTCGGCTCGACTCGGTGCCGGTGGTCAAGAAGTGAGATCGGCAGGTTCGGCTACGTGGCGGGCGTATTCGAGAATTCGCAGGGTTTCCACGGCGTCGCGGGGGTCGACCGGGACCGGAGCTCCGTCGAGCAGGGCGGCGGCCATTCCCGCGTAGAAGGCGGGGTAGTCGCCGGGGAGGGTGGGGATCGGGCGTAGATCCTCGCCTGCGCCGAAGGTGCCCCACTTTTCGGGTGGGACAGTGCCCCAGGGTTTTCCGTCGTCCGGGCGGCGGCCTGCGCGCAGTTCGTCTTCCTGGGGGTCGAGGCCGGAGACGGTGTAGCCGTTGGTGGATCCGAGCACACGCAGGCGCGGACCCAGTTGCGGCGCAACGGCACTCATCCACAACTGCGACCGCGTGCCGTTGGCGTGGGTGAGGGCGATGAAGGCGTCGTCGTCGGCTCCGACCTCCGGGCGGCGGCGGTCGAGTTCGGCGTAGACCTCGGTGACCGGGCCGAACAACGTCAGCGCCTGGTCGACCAGGTGGCTGCCCAGATCGAACAGGATGCCCGCACCGTCCTCGGCATCGCCCACTTCACGCCAGCCACCCTTGGGAACCGGCCGCCACCGCTCGAACCTGGATTCGAACCGCCGGACCTCACCCAGCTCACCGGCGTCGATCAGGGCGCGTACGGTCAGAAAGTCGTTGTCCCAGCGACGATTCTGGAAAACACTCAGCGGCAGATCGGCCCGCGCAGCAGCGTCGACCACTTCCTCGGCGTCGGCCGCCGTCACCGCGAAGGGCTTGTCCACCACCACGGGCAACCCCGCGGCCAGCGCCTGCAACGCCAGCGGCGCGTGCGAGCGATTCGGCGTGGCGATCACCGCGAGATCGACATCCTCGTCCTCGACGAACATCTCCTGCGCCGACGCCCACACCCGCACCCCCGGATGCTCGGCCCGCGCCTGTGCGGCCCGCTCCTCCGATGCGGTCACCACCGCGGCCACCCGCATCCGCGGATCGGCGGCGACGAGCGGCGCGTGGAACACCGACCCGGCCAGGCCGTATCCGACTACCGCTACTCCGAGCTGGTCCATCGTTGCCCCTTCGTGGTGGTCTGCGGATCGCAGTCTTCACCGTAGCCGGGCCCGGCTCAGCGCTCGGGCAGATTCCCGACCGCCTGTCTCAGCAAGGACGAGGCGATCGCACAATACTCGTCGCGGAATCCCTCGGTTCCGTGTACCGAGACCTCGATGGTCTCCTCCCCGGCATCCGGCACCAGGAAGGCGCGCGAGCAGATGGCCTTCGAACCGCCCTTGCCGAGATACACCTGGACCCCGTCGACGGTGACGAGCTCCAGGTCCTTGCCCGTCGTGCTCGTGCTGGTGCTGACCAGCTCCAGGGTGACTCGCACGCGCCCGTCCCACCGGCAGGTGTGCGCGTCGGCGATCGTGGGCTCGGGCGGCAGGACGCCGATCTTCTCGGCGACGGCATCGCGGTCGAGCAGCGCGCACGGTTCCAGCAGCGCCAGCGAGGAGTCCCTGCCCTCGGCGCGCGGCGCGGTCGTCAGTGACCGGGCGAGGTTGGCCGCGATGTAGTCGAGGCCCGCGCATTCCTTCACCCCGGACGGATTGCTGAGGACGATGACGATGCCGGACTCGTGCTCGGCGCCTGGGCTCGCGATGGCCCGCGTACAGGCTGCCGCGCTGCCGTCGATGATCGGAACCCCTTCTACCACCGTCTTGTTCGGCGTCAGGTATTCGTCCTCCTGCCCCAGATAGAGGTAGAGGGCGTAGCGGTTGGAACTGGCGCTACACCCCCAGCTCGGGGACGGACTCAGCTCCCACGTTTGCGCGGCCAGTGGGGTCGGCGCGACCGGCACCGAGTCGCCGAGGGCCGAGGTCAGCCAGGGGCAGGCATCGATCTGCCGCAACTGCGCCAGGGTCAGTCCGGTCACCGGTCCCGGCTCGCTTTCTTCGCGTGTCGCGAAGTAAGAGATCCCGACGAGCGCCACGAGCAGTGCTGCCAGTGCACCTGCCAGGCTGGTTCGAGCTCTCGGACTCGCCGCGCTCCAACGAAGACGCCCGGATTCCAGTGCACGCCTGCCGTATTCCATGCTCGCACGACCCGACTCGGCCATGACCACCGAAAAGGGACGTCCAGGTGCAGGTTCCGGTGCGGCAATCGCGGGCAGGGCGGCGAGCAGCGCCGAGATCTCGTGCTGCTGGCGCCCGATGTCGTCGAGCACGGGGGCGGGCCACGGTGGCGGACCGCTCGGCTGGGCACCGAGATAGTCGAGGATCTGCCCCGGAGTGGGGCGGGCTGCCGGATCCTTGCGCAGGCACGCGGCCAGCATCTCGAACAGCGGCTCCGGCACGCGGCTCAGATCGGGTTCGCGCTGGGCGATGTTGAACAGCGTGTACGGCACAGATGGTGCGGCGAACGGTGCGACGCCGGAGGCTGCGAAAGCGAGAACCGATCCGAGGGAGAACACGTCCGACGCCGGCGTCAGCTCATACCCGAGCGATTGCTCCGGTGACAGGAAGTCCGGCGTTCCCATGACCGTCGCGGTGGCGGTCCCGGCGGCTGGGGTGATACCGACTTCACCGAGACGACCACTGTCCCTTGCTAACAGCACCGTGTCGGCACGGATGCGCTGATGCACGAGGCCTGCGGCATGGACGGTCCGCAGCGCCGAGGCGAGGGCGGCGGCCAAGGCGCGAACGGCAGCCACAGGCAGTGGCCCGTGTTCGGCTACGGCGGTGTCGAGGCGCATGCCCGGAACGAATGCTGATGCCAACCAGGGCTTCTCAGCATCAGCATCGACGTCGATCACCGTGGTATTGGCGGATCCCGAGACTCGCATGGCGGCAATAGCGCTGTGCCGCAATCTGATCCGGAACTCCGGCTCGTCGAGAAGTTCCGGTAGCGCCTGTCGCACGACGACCAACGAGTCATCGGGGCCGGTGGCGAGCACGGACCGGAATCCGGCCGCGGACTCGAGTGTGCCGAGCGCTCGGTAGCGACCGATGGTGGGTGGATCGCTGGGACCGAGGGGAATGATCGTCATGATGGGGGCAACTTCTCGAGTACGGGTTCGAGCAGATCGCCGGCAGTCTCACAGTTCCCACCGGCCCGCGCCGTGTTCGAGAAGTACTGGGCCCGCACTTGCTCGGCCTGATCGTCTTTGGTCGGCATCACCATCACGATGAAGGTGCAGTATTCGGGACTGCTGCCGTCGAGATAGACCGTGTGATCGCCGATAGTGCTTGTTTGCCGGACCCTTCCGCCCGTAACACTGTCCGGCCGGGTGCGCTCGTTGATATCGAGCGAAAAGGAGCCGTCAGCGCCGGTCAACGCGCAGCTATGGGGAGTCGACGTGCGCACGGGATCACCGACCAACGAACGAGTGGCCGCGATGTCGATCAGCGAGCACGGGTCGAGTGGCAGCAGCGAGCCCTGCGGGAAGGTCCGCAGCGGCGGATTGACCGACAGACGACGGACCACCGCCGCGAGCGCGCGCTCGGACGCCGGACAGAGGTCGCCTGCGGGCGGATAGGTGCTCGCGCCCATAGTCAGCGCCATCGGCAAACCGCTCTGGGTCACCACTATGCGGTCACAGGAGGCGGACTCTTTGTGAAGTCCGAGTACCGGCATCCAATTGATGGAGCTACCCATCGGCTGTCTGTCATCACGTACCTCGGCGACATTGTCGTTGTTACGCAGGCTGAAAGACACCGTGCGACCGGCCTGATCGCGATACCCGACGGTACAACCGCCGATGGCGTTCGAGACGACTTCACTTGTCGCAGTGCCTAGTTCACCGAGCACTGACGGATCGAGCAACGCGCAGAGGTCGAGGCGGCGGGATTCGTCGTGGGTCAGCGCCAGTGGCGGATCATCCATCGCCACCGCGTTGCCCTCGACGCCGACGCCACAAATAGCGATGGAAGCCAGCACCAGTGCCGACACCGTCGCGGCAGCGAGAACCAGTCGCGCCCACTTCGGCTTCGGCTGTTCGGGTGCAATCGACGCTGTGGCAGCAGCGGTTCCGTCTGCCCAGCGACCCGCCTCGGCCTGGCAGTCGGCGATGCGTCTGCGGATCCGGACCGGCCAGACAGGTTCGGCGTCGATCCCGCTCACCGCGTCGAGCAACTGCTCGGGGGTCGGTCGCGCCGACGGGTCCTTGGCGAGGCAAGCATCGACCAGCGCGCGGATCTGCTCCGGAATTCCGGTGGTATCCGGGGAGCTGTAGAGCACGTTGTAGAGGACCTGCGGGGTGGAGGCCGCGTCGAACGGGCTCGCGCCGGTGGCCGCCATCGCGAGAACCGCACCGACGGCGAAAACATCGGAAGCTGTTGTCAAAGGGCGGCATTCGGCCTGTTCGGGTGACATATACGCGGGCGATCCGATCACCGCTCCGGTGGCGGTGAGGTTGACGTCGTCCTCGAGCGCCCTGGCGATGCCGAAGTCGATCACGCGTGGACCGTCGTTGGTGAGCAGGATGTTGCTCGGCTTGAGGTCGCGATGCACCAGGCCGGTGCGGTGAATCTCGAGCAGCGCCATGGCCAAACCGGTGGCCAGGAGTTTCAGCCCGTTCAGGTTGAGGCGGCCGAACTCGCCGATCATGTCCTGCAAGCCGGGACCCGCGATGTATTCCGAAGCCAGCCATGGTGTTTCGGACTCCGCGTCGTGGTCGACCACGCCCGCGGTGTAAGCGCCGGTGACCTGTTGTGAGGCCAACACCTCCCGCCGGAACCTGGCACGGAACTCCGGATTGCCGGTGAACTGGCGGTGGATCTGCTTCACCGCGACCAACCGGCCGTCCTGGCCCTGGCCGAGCAGCACCTGTCCCATGCCACCCCGGCCGATCACGGCAAGCAGGCGATAGCGGCCCAGCCGTTCGGGATCCTGCGAATTCAGCGGTTTCATCGCCGCGCCTCCCGTGTTCACCACGACCCGCTCAGTAGCGCGTGCTGCGCGACCGCCTGCTGTCGAATATCGGTCTCCTGGTTGCTGTAGAGGCGGACCACGAACTCGTTGTATCGCACCAGGCAGGAGAACCGCCGGGCGGGAACCGACCTGTTGTCCGGCCTCGCTGCGCGGTAGCAGGAAACACCCGAGAGTCCCGGCGGACCTGTCAGCGGGGTGTAATCGGCAGCCAGCGAATGCTTTTCCTCGAGGTCGGCGTAGGTCTTCGCGGCTTCGCTGTCCCGCGCGCGATACAGAAACTTGTTGTACGACACCGCGATCGCGTCGATCGAGCTCTGTTCGAAATCACGCAGGTTGACCGACGGATCGTCGCGTAGCAGGGCATAGGAACGAGGCCCGTAGACCATGAATTCCCACTTGTTGGGCCAGTAGTCGCCGGTCTTCACTATATGGGTGAGCAACTTGTCGCTGTCGAGTTTCAGCTTCGGTATGTCGGCGGCGGGCGTCGGAACCAAGGTGCCGAGCTCGGCCAGCTGAGCGCGGTAGGTCCGTGTGAGCAGATCGGTCAACAATTCGGGGCTGGGCTCGATGATCTTGGCGTACAACCTGATCACTAGGTTCTTCCACACCAGCCAGCTCCCGACCGTGGGCACACCGGGTCGCCAATGTGACAGTGCGGCAGGATATTCCGAAAGAGACAGGGGCGCGTTCTCGGTATTCGCGGTGAAATCCGCGGCAGCCATCGCCTGCGCGGCCGCCGTCGCCTGGGCCTCATCGGGTAGGGACAGGATCGCGATCGACAGCAGCTTGTACTTCGATTCGTTGTCCGACTGGCCGTTGCTCGCGATCGCGCCGTAACCGGCCAACACGTCGAACGGCCCGAGTGCGGTCCGCTGGACGCCCGAGAGCAGATCGTCTACGCCGCGTATCCCGACGATCAGCCCGCCGCCGTTGCCGTCGGTCAATTCCGGGTCGATGCGGTTGGCGAGCAGTAACCGCTCGCCGATGCGCACGGATTCCACCAGCGTTCCGCGCACTGCATTCGGCGCGTCGTCGTAGTCGCCCGCCACCGGTTCGAGGGCATAGTCACCGTGATCGGGTGCGGCGTTGTCACCGCATGCCGCGGTGAGCAGGGTGAGCGATAACAACGGCGCCAGCCAACGCAACCGATTACGCACGAACATTCCCCTCCGACCGCAGCGTCGAACGCCAGGCCCCTCCCGAACTCTGCCGTGAAACTATCACCCGCGAGTTCGGCGCCGCTACCGCGCGGGCAACCGGCCGACCGCCTGCTTCACGAGCGGATCGGCGATCGCGCAGAGTTGCCCTTCGCGTTGGTTCGGATTGCTGACGGACACTTCGACATCCTCGCGAAAGGTCTCGCCGACCTTGCGGAACTGATACACCCGACGGCATTCGTTCGGCCCCAGCATCACGCTGTCGAGATTGTCGACCAGCACACCGTCACCGATATCGATCACCTTCTCCTCCATCGAGGTCGCTCGTCGCCGTGGCTGCGACAAGGTGATCCGCACGGTGGAGTCACCCGACCACTCGCAGGAGTGCGCGGATTTCGCCACGACGGGGCCGAGAGCGGCGAAGGCCGAATTGTCCACCAGGGCACAGGGGTCTACAGACGACAGCGATTTCTGCGCGGCGGTGTCGGGATGCAGTTCGGCGAGCGAGGCGGTGAGCCGCTCGAGGACGTGGTCGGCGAGGCGGCATTCGCCGCGCGAGAAGGTGTCGACGATGATGCCCCAACGCGCGGCTTGCTCGCCACCCTCGATCGCGAA
>NZ_JBHWZY010000171.1:0-10119 GCF_042727815.1 Nocardia sp. NPDC060220 | reverse complement strand
CCTCCTCGGAGGAGCCGCTCGAGTACGACGACGTGCCCCAGGTTCAGCAGGTCCATTCGCTGCTCTACCACCAGGTCTTCGAGGCGGGACGGTCCGCCAACGAGCAGCACTGGGGCGGCGGCTACCGGTGAGCTGCCCGTCCTCGCTGATCAGAAACATTTAACCTGTGCAGATGACCGCTGTTCTGCTGGCCGAAGACGACGAGGCGATCGCCGCACCCCTGTCGCGTGCACTGGGGCGTGAGGGCTACACCGTCACCGTCGAACGCTTCGGCCCGGCGGTGTTGCGCCGCGCCCTCGAGGGCAACCACGACCTGCTGATCCTCGATCTGGGCCTGCCCGGCATGGACGGGCTGGAGGTGTGTCGGCAGGTGCGTGCGAGCGGGGCCGATCTGGCCGTGCTGATGCTCACCGCCCGCACCGACGAGGTCGACTTCGTCGTCGGCCTCGACGCGGGCGCCGACGACTACGTGGGCAAACCGTTCCGGCTGGCCGAACTCCTCGCCCGCGTGCGAGCCCTGTTGCGGCGCAGCGGAATCGGGGACGACGCGGTGGAGGTCGGCGCGATCCGGCTCGAACCCGCGGCGCGGCGGGTGCTGGTCAACGGGGCCGAGGTGAACCTGGCCAACAAGGAGTACGAGCTGCTCAAGGTCCTCATCGACCGGGCGGGCCAGGTGGTGGCGCGCGAGACCATCCTGCGCGAGGTCTGGGGCGACGCCGACCTGCGCGGCTCCAAGACGCTCGACATGCACATGTCCTGGTTGCGTCGCAAGATCGGCGACGAGGGCCCGATGGCGGAGCGTCGCATCGTCACCGTGCGCGGTGTGGGGTTCCGGCTCAATACCGACGGCCCCACCTCGCACCGAGGCTGACGCCGCAGTGCGCCGTCGCATCCTGCGCTCGATCCTGACCGTGCTGACCATCACCACGGTGGTGCTCGGCGTGCCGCTGATCTACACCGCGTGGCTGTGGGTCGAAGACATCACCCGCAACGATCTGCAGAGTCGCCTCGACCGGATCTCGACCGAGGTGATCGCCCAGGAACGGGTCGACGGGACCGTCCACGACGGTCTCGACGTGCGCGCCATGAGCGCGCTGGTCCCCGAGGGCGGCAAGCTCACCATCGTCTATCCGGCCCCGCACGACAATGCCGCGCGCACCGATATCGGCGTCGCGGAGGTGGCGGATCCGCTGGTCGAATCGCTGTCGATGGGCACGTCCGGTTCGCTGCGGCTCGAGGTGCCCGCCGGGCCGATGCATTCCCGGCAGGAGCAGGCGGTCGCCGCGGTGGCGCTGGCCGTGCTCGCCTCGCTGGGTGCGGCGTTCTCGGTCGCGGTGGTGACCGCGCGCCGCGTCGCCGACCCGCTGCGCGATGTGGCCGCCAGGGCGGCCCGGCTGGCGATGGGTGACTTCCGGCCCGATCCGCGCCGCCACGGCATCGCCGAACTGGACCGGGTCTCCGATGTGCTCGATTCGGCGACCGTCGAGATCGCCGGCCGCCTGCAACGCGAGCACGCGCTGGTGGCCGACGTTTCCCACCAGCTACGCAGCCGCCTGACCGCTGTTCGCCTGCGCCTGGACGAGTTGTCCACCCACGCCGACCCCGAGGTGGTGCACGAGGCCGAGGAGGCGATGGCGCAGGTCGACCGGCTCACCGACGCCATCGACGACCTGGTCCGCGCCTCCCGCGACGAAGACGCCACCGACCGCGATCCGGTGCCGGTGATGGCGGAACTGCGCGGTGTGGTCACCGAGTGGACCCACCCGTTCCACGAGACCGGGCGCGAACTGCTGCTGCTCGGCGACGAGTCCCTACAGGCCCCGATCACCGGTTCGCGGCTGCGCGAGGCGGTCGCGGTGCTGGTCGACAATGCGCTGATGCACGGCGGCGGCACCTGCACGATCTCGGTGCGCACGGTCCCGACGATGAGCTCTCGCGACCCGCTGATCTGCGTGGAGGTGTCCGACGAGGGCGAGGGTGTGCGCGACGAACTGGCGCCGCACATCTTCGATCGTGGGTTCTCCGCGGGCGGGTCGACCGGTGTCGGTCTCGCGCTGGCCCGCGCGCTGGTCGAGGCCGACGGCGGTCGGCTCGAGCTGCAGCGGCGCCGTCCGGCCCTGTTCGCGGTGTTCCTGGGTTCCAAGCTCAACCGCCCGCAGAACGCGACCCTGACCGAGCCGCGCTGACTCAGGCTCGGCCGAGGTGCTCTTCTTCGACCAGTTCCTCGAACTCGGCCACGATCTCGTCGATCTCGTCGGGGAACACCCAGCGCCGCATCGCCCAGAAACGGAACGCCATCTGCAGCAGGTTGCCGATGATGAACGCGCTGAAGAAATCGGCCACGTTCGCGACGACGAAGCTCACATGGGGTTCGCGGAGATCGAGCCCGTAGATCGAGATCCACAGCGGGATATTGGCCAGGACCACCCCGATCCCGCTCACCGCGAAGAACAGCAGCGCCTCGTGATGCTTCTCCCGGCCGCCCCGATTCTTGAACGACCATTCTCGGTTGAGGATGTAGGAAGCGATCACCGCCACCACGCCCGAGATGATCTTGGCGGTGAGCGGCTTGTCGGCGAGAATCGTCCATTTCAGGAGGTAGTACAGGCCGCTGTCGATCACGAACGTCGTGGCGCCGACGAGGGCGAATTTGATCAGCTCTTTATGCCTGATCGCGATTTCTCGCAGGCGCGGGGGAAGGACGCTGACCACGTCGTCGACGATTGACACGAGTTCTGAGTGTACCGGTCGCAAACATTCGCATTCGACATGACAACATTGCACGACGTGAGTGCACGTTCATTCGATCCGTCAGCCATGCCCACCGTCACGATGGTCGGTGGGGGTCAGCTCGCGCGTATGACGCACCAGGCCGCGGTAGCCCTGGGCCAGCGTCTACGGGTGCTCGCCGAGCGGCCGGACGACCCCGCCGCCCAGGTCACCCCCGACGTCGTGCTCGGCAGCCACGACGACCTGTCCGCGTTGCGAAAGGCAGCGCGCGGTTCGCACGCGCTCACCTTCGATCACGAGCACGTGCCGACCGAGCACCTGGAGGTGCTGGTCGCCGAGGGCGTGAACGTGGCGCCGCCGCCGCAGGCGCTGATCTTCGCCCAGGACAAGCTGGCCATGCGCACGAAGCTGTCCGCGCTGGGTCTGCCGGTTCCGGCGTTCGTCGAGGTCGCCGCGCCCGCGGACGCGGTGGCCTTCGGTGACGAGCACGGCTGGCCGTTCGTGCTGAAGGCCGTGCGCGGCGGGTACGACGGTCGTGGCGTGTGGATGCCCGCCGACGCGGCCGAGGCCACCCGGTTGGTCACCGACCAGCTCGCGCACGGTGTGCAGTTGCTGGCCGAGTCGAAGGTCTCGTTGAAGCGGGAACTGTCGGCGATGGTCGCGCGGTCGCCGTTCGGGCAGGCCGCGACCTGGCCGGTCGTGGAGACCGTGCAGCGCAACGGTCAGTGCGCCGTGGTGATCGCCCCCGCCCAGGACCTGGACGAGGACCTCGCCGCGCGCGCCGAGACCATGGCGCTGGAGCTCGCCGCTGGTCTGGGTGTGGTGGGCGTCATGGCCGTCGAGCTGTTCGAGACCCACGACGGCGAGCTCTTGGTGAACGAGCTCGCGATGCGCCCGCACAACTCGGGCCACTGGGGCATGGACGGTGCCTGCACCGGCCAGTTCGAGCAGCACCTGCGCGCGGTCCTGGACTACCCGCTCGGTGATACGACGCCGCTCGCCCCGGTGACGGTGATGGCGAACATCCTCGGTGCGGCCGAGGCTCCCGAGATGTCGATGGACGAGCGCCTGCACCACCTGTTCGCCCGCCTGCCCGAGGCCAAGGTGCACCTCTACGGCAAGGGCGAACGGCCCGACCGCAAGATCGGTCACCTCAACGTCCTCGGTGACGACGCCATCGAGGTCAGGGAAAAGGCCGAGCGGGCGGCGCACTGGATGTCGCACGCCGTCTGGACCGACGGCTGGGACCCGCACGGCGCGTGACACCACTTCTGCCACCACAGTTTTCGACCCCTAAGGAACCCACGTGAGCACCAACGGACCCCAGGTCGGCCTGATCATGGGCAGCGACTCCGACTGGCCCACCATGGAAGCCGCCGCCGATGCCCTCGCCGAATTCGGCATCCGCTTCGAAGTAGGCGTCGTCTCCGCCCACCGCACCCCCCAGCGCATGCTCGACTACGCCCGTGAGGCCGCGGGCCGCGGCCTGAAGGTGATCATCGCGGGCGCGGGCGGCGCCGCCCACCTCCCCGGCATGGTCGCCTCGGCCACCCCCCTCCCCGTCATCGGCGTCCCCGTCCCCCTCAAATACCTCGACGGCATGGACTCCCTCCTCTCCATCGTGCAAATGCCCGCAGGCGTCCCGGTAGCCACCGTCTCCATCGGCGGCGCGCGCAATGCAGGCCTGCTGGCCGCCCGCATCCTCGGCACCTCCGACGACTCCCTGCGCACCCGCATGGAACAGTTCCAGGCCGGCCTCGAGAAAATGGTCCTCGACAAAGACGAAGCCCTGCGCACCAAACTCCTCGGCGGCTGAACCCGGGCAGCTGACGGGCTAGGAGGCGCGGTAGGTCTTGATCGCCGCCACCGCGATGTCGCGGATGGTGGCGCAGCCGTGTCCGTGCACGCTGATCGCCTCGACGTAGGTGCCGGGTTCGCCGTCCCAGCCCGGTCGGGTGAAAGGCTTGTCGATCCCGACGAAAGCCGTGACCTCGCAACGATCTTCGCCGCTCGAGCTCTCGATGGCGGCGACACCGGCAAGCAGGAGTTGCCGACCGGTCGACAGCGGGGTGTCGACCAGGGCGCGGCTCATCGTAATCGTGTTGACCACGTACCGGTTTCCGTCGTTGGGGGTGCGTTCCCCGAGCGAGTAGTCGCAGGTCGACGGGTTCAGGCCGACCAGGAAGAACTTCTGCTCGACCGGATACAACGTATCGAGGAACGAGCACGGATCCTTCAACGGTGTCACGCGCAGGCCGGGTCGGTCGAACAGCGGCACCGACGCTGTGACGACTCTGCGCAACTCGGGACAGGTATCGCTACCTGCGACGCCGGAAGTGAAGTACTGGAAAGCCCGTTGCTCGTTGTATGTAACGGCGATCGAACACAGGTTGCCGCCACCGCCGACTGATCCGACGCGGGAGCCATAAGTGGTGGTGGCGCTGGTGAATACCGGCATTGTCGACATCGATACCGACAGGCTGATAACCGGGCCAGTGGGGTCGGCGAGCACGAACTCGCAATCGCCGAGGGATTGTTCCGGGCCGGTGTAGATTACGGTCCCGAGCGTGCTCGCCGCGGCCATGTCGATCAAAGAGCACGGATCGATACGGCGGGCTGCGTCCTGCTCGCTCTGCTCGATGATCAGGGCGGGGTCGGGGTTGCCGTTGCCCTTGACCAGTGAACCGCGATATCGAGCTCCTTCGGGAGTCGCGATGCCATCGGTACTGAGACAGCCGGACAACAACAAGACCGTAGCCAGGCTCAGCGCGACAGTGATGGCGCGCCGCGCGCTCACGCGACAGCCCCGAACAGCTTCATCGCGGCCGGCCGCAATTGTTCGGTGATCGTGCACAGGCTCGTGATCCGCACGATCGGCTGGACTCTGCTCCCGGAGGTGTCGCCGATTCCGTCGGACGGATCGAGTTCGGGACCGACAGCGAATGATTCGACACACGTCGGCGGCGGGATCGTCTCGTCCCGCGAGATCAGCACGGGAACGCCGCCGACGTCGATGAGATGGTTGGTCGCGCTGGTCGGCTCCAGCGGCCGCCGGGTCAGATCGAATGACACCGATGCGGCTTCCGACAGTTCTCGTGGTCCGTCGACCATGAAACTGCAACGGGTGGGGTCGAATTCGGCGTTGAGAAGGGTCAGTGGAACCTGTGCGGGCATGGCCGCCACGATTTCGCAGGGGTTGTGTCGCAACAGCTCGATATCGGACACGGGCGTCAGCGCAGCGGAGCGCAGCGGGATTTTGTCGTTGCGGAAGGCCGCGACGATATCGCCCGCGAGCTGCTCGCCCAGCCGACATCCGAGTTCTGCCGAGTCGAAGCCGGACGACGACACCTTCGCGTAGGCGACAGTGGGCACCTCGACGATATCGGGTTGGCCAGATGCCTTGGGGGCCAAGGGAAACCGAAGCGGAACGCTGAATGCGCAGTTGCCGTGGGTGTTCGGCCCCTCGACCGAGATCGTTTCCCCGGAGATCTGCCGGGCCTCGTTGTTGCCGGCCATCGGAGTATGGCCGAGATCGAGGTAGAGATACGACGGATTCCGCGCGCCGTTCGGCGTGAAGCGAATCGCGCACTGGTCGATCTGGGTGGTCGGGCCGAACAACGAGACCACACCTTCAGCGCTGACCCGGGCCCGATCGACGAACCCACACGGATCGACGGACCGCACCCGATCGAGGGTGTCGAACGTCAATTTGTCGGCGGCGGGGACGGGCACCCCGAACGCGGTTGCCGGGGGAGTCGCGCTGTCCGGGTGCGCCGCACCCTGGACGGTCTCCGAACAACCACAGGCCACCAGGGCCAGCACCACCGCCGGCAAACAGAACTTGGACCTCATATTTTCATCCCCACCCTTCTCGGACCTTCTCAGACCTCGATTCGGAAGGATATCGGCCCGTTCGCCGGCTGCCGCGATACGCCTACGCCGATCGCGCTGACCACCGCGCACGTTCGCCGCACCGATCAGTCGAGGAACTCTCGCAGGACGGGCGGCCAGCTCCCGCGCGCGGTCGACCAGCGCGATCCGGCCCACCGACGGAGTGAAGCCGCGGAAATCGCGTACCACGACATCGGCGAATCCGGGTACCGAGGCGTACCGCAACCCCGGCGCGAAACCCTGTCGCGAACCGAGCCGAACAGCGAACGCCGGCGCCCGCTGCGCGATCCCGATCTGCGAGGGACGGGATTCCGTAATGAGTCCGGGAGAATAAGTCGCGCAGCGGAAGTCGAGTGCCTGATCGATCAGTACGACAGCACACGCACGCCCCGCCTCTGCCAGGTCGATCGGAATGTCGGTGCCGAAGGAATGCGCTACCGCGGCGATCTCGGCGCTACCAAGGCGGTCGAGCACTTCGGTGACCATCGCGACCTGGTTCGCGCAGGTCGACGCGCACGACGAGAAAGCTGTCGCACATCAGCGTGGCGAGTTGATCGAACCATTCCAGTGAGCACGGTGAGCCGTGGATCAACAGCAACGGTGGCGCCGCCCCCGGTCCGTCCATGCGCACGCGCACCCGACCGTGGGTGAGATCCAGGATCCGATCGGCCGATTCGTCCGTGAAAGAAGCCATGGCCCCAGTCCTTTCAAGGGTGCAGGAACTCGACGAGGGTGTCGACGACCGCGTCGGGTCGGTCGACCTGAACGAAGTGGGAGGTCCGGTCGACGCGCACCATCCGCGCGGACGGCAGGTGGGTCGCGAGTGTGTCGGCTACCCGTGGTGACACGATCGGATCGGGTTCGGTGCCGTAGACGGCGAGCAGCGGTACCGGGAAGCTGTCCAGTTCGCTGAGTGTGCGACCGAGAGCGGCCAAGTCGTCGGGGCGCAGGCCGTCACGGAGATGTCGAACGAAGGCCCGTGAGCCCGCGGCACTCGCCAGCGGGGAACCGTATTCTCCCGCCTCCTCCAGTGACTTCACGGTTTCGTCGAAATAGTGTGTGCGGTGGTGTGCCCACCGGTACGGCCGTCTTCGCACATACGCCGCGAGCCCGGTGGCGACGCCGGGCACCGTCAGCGCGGCGGCGAGCGCGCGGTGCTTGATTTCCGGCAGTAGCGGCGAATGCAGGATCGCCACCTTCCGGAACGCATCGGCGTCGGTGAGCGCGCGGTGCAGCACCGGCAACCCGCCGAGCGAATTGCCCACCACCGCACACCTTTCGATGCCGAGGGCGCGCTGGAACTCGCCCAGCCATTCGCCGATCTCGGCGGAACGGAATGTGGCGCCCGTGGGCGCGTCACTGCCGCCGCAGCCCGGCAAGTCGACCGCCACCACACGAAAATGTGCGCCGAGGTCGGCCATGACGTATCGCCACGAGTAGGACGTGGTCATCAGTCCGTGGACGAGCAGCAATGGCGGCCCGGTTCCGGTGGTGCGGTATCGAATGCGAATCCGCCCGTACTCGGACGAGTTCATCGGCAGGTCCATCGGTGGTAACTGGAGAAAGGAATGCGGGCGGGCGGGGCTGGCGGGAAGATCCCGGAATCGCGCCTGCCGAAAGGGGGTGGGCTGGACGGCTGAGGCCATCGAATGCTCCGATCCTTTGCTATCGTTCGTTCGAACGAACGAATCAACGATAGCGCGGCGTGAGTTGCCGCGGGAAGAGAGACTCATGTCACAGTCGGAGCCCACTCGGGAGCGCATCATCCGGGCGGTCGTCCGGATCATGGGCGCCGACGGTGCGGCAGCGGTGACCAATCGTCGGATCGCCACCGAGGCGGGCATCTCGCTGGGCACCCTCACCTACCATTTCTCGACCCAACGCGACCTCGTCGAAGCGGGAATGGCCGCCTTCGTCGCCGCGGAGACCGTCAAGTTCACTCAGCTTGCCGACCGCGCCGCCGCAGGTGAGATCGACCTGGCTCAGGCGGGTGAGATCCTTGGCGGCATCGTCACCGATACCGACTTCGGCGGCGACCACCTCGCGTGGTTCGAACTCTTCGTTCAGGCCGCCAGATATCCGGCCCTGCATGCTGCGACCGCTGAGTTCTTCGACATCTACGACCGCCTCGCCGTGTCGATCCTGCGCGCACTCGGTGTCGCCGACGCCGAATCGGCGGCGCCGCTGGCGGTCGCAACGTTGGTCGGCCTCCAGTTGCGCCGTCTCGCGAGTGGTGGCTCGCCCGACCAGGTCGTCGGTGGGATGGCCGGGCTGGTCGCCGCATTCGCCGGGCAGTCGGTGCCGCCGCATTCGCCTGCCTGAATCGCGCCGCACGGCAGTGACTACGGTTGTTCCCCGTGGCACACGATGATGCGGCGCAGTTTCGGCTTACGGTGGTTGATCAGGCGTTGCGGTTGTTCGCCGAGCGGGGGTACGAGGCGACGACGGTGGATGAGATCGCGGTGGCGGCGGGGATCTCGCGGCGGACCTTCTTTCGGCAGTTCCGGTCCAAAGAGGATGTGATCTTCGCTGATCACGAGTTCCAGCTGGCCTCGGCGCAGGAATTCCTGGAAGGGGTCGACGGGGATCCGTGGGAAGCGGTGTGCGAGGCCGTGATCGGGGTGTTCGAGCGGTTCACGCAGTGGCGCGACATCGCGGCGCGGCGGTATCAGGTGGTGCGGCGGGTGCCCGCGTTGCGCGAGCGCGAGATCGTGACGGTGTTCCGGTACGAGCGGCTGTTCACCGAGTTCCTGCGCGGCCGGTTGCCGGAGGTGCCCGATCTGGTCCGGGTGCAGTACACGGCCGCCGTCACCGCCACGCACAACTACTTGCTGCGGCGGATGGTGCGCGGCGAATCGGGGGCTGCGCTCGCCGATCTGCGCACTGAACTGGCCATGATCCCGCGCGGGCGCAGGGCGCCGAGCGAGTCCGACGACCTGGTGCTCGCCGTGTTCCCCCGCGACATGCCGCCACGCAAGGTGGCCGATCTACTCACCGCGCGCCTCGGTAACCTGTGAGCGCCACCCCGAGCCGAAGCGCTCAGCGGTGACACTGAGTGCCACCCATATATCCGCATGTAGCGATAGAGTGCCGCGCGTATAATCCTCAGTAGATTGGCACTGCGTGCCGACGCCACACGCGCTGTGAGACCGCAGCGATCACGACCACGACCAGGAGTGTGCCCCCGATGGCTGGTAACCCCGACTTCGATCTGTTCAAGCTCGAGGACTTCCACGACGAGCTGCGCGGCGCCATCCGCGGCCTCGCCGAGAAGGAAATCGCTCCTTACGCCAAGGACGTCGACGGCAACGCCCGCTTCCCGGAGGAGGCGCTCACTGCGCTGAACGCCGCGGGCTTCAACGCCGTGCACGTGCCGGAGGCCTACGGCGGCCAGGGTGCCGACTCGGTCGCCACTTGTATCGTGATCGAGGAAGTCGCCCGCGTCTGTGGCTCGTCCTCGCTGATCCCCGCCGTGAACAAGCTCGGCACCATGGGCCC
>NZ_JBHWZY010000170.1:0-10207 GCF_042727815.1 Nocardia sp. NPDC060220 | reverse complement strand
ATACTGGCGCGCGAACTCGGCGTTCTCCCCGACATAGGACGCGGTGATCCGACGGATACGCTTCTGCGCCAGCAAGATCCCCAGCCCATGACTGTCGGTGCCACAGTTGTTCGAGAAGATCTCCAGCTCGTCGGCCGTGCCCGCCGCCAGTGCGGCGACGAGTGCGTCGGGAATGCCGCACACCCCGAAACCGCCGACGGCGAGCGAGGATCCGGACCCGATATCGGCGACCGCCGCGGCAGCCGTGGTGAACACCGTCGTCATCGGGCGAGCTCCCCGGTGAGGTCGAGGAGTTCGTCGAGCAGTTCCTGGGCGCGCGGCCACGGACCGTAGCCCGCCGCCGGATTCAGATGGCCGACATCGCCGAGGTCGACCAGCCTGCTCCCCCACACCTCGGCCATGCCCGCGACGCGACGCGTCGTGGCCAAGGGGTCGGTGCTGCTCGCGGCCACGATGCTCGGGAACGGCAACTGCCGCCGCGGGATCGGTGTCCAGCCGTTGGCCGCCAGTTCCTCGGCGGTCGGATAGCCCGGTGGCAGCGGGGTTTCGAAGTCGGGCGGTGTCGCGAGCAGCGCGCCGCGCACCGGCCGGTCGGACTGCTGAGCCCAGTGGACGGTGATCATCACGCCCGCGCTGTGCGCGACCAGGACGACAGGGCCGTCGATCTCGGCGAGCACCGCCTCGAGTGCGGCGACCCGCGCGGCCAGGCTCAGCCCGTCGCGCTCGAGCGGCGGCACGATCGCCACCTCGTCGAGGGTGTCGGCGAGCAGCGTCTGCCAGTGGCCTGCGACATGGTCACGCAGACCGGGCACGATCACGACGGTGGGTTCGTTCAGGGAGTTCATCTGTGCGGTAATCCTTTTCGACGGGATCAGTGCGGAGCCGCCGCGTGGACGGTGGCGAGCTTGCGCAGACCGATCGGGTACATCCGGCGGCCGAGGAGCAGGGCGGCGATGGCGAGCACCGACACCACCGGGGTGACACGCAGCGCGTTCTGCAACCCGAGGTGATCGGCGAGCACGCCGACGACGAACGGGCCGAGCGCCAGTCCGAGCAGACTGTTGGCGAGGGTGAGGGTGCCGAACGCCGAAGCGCGAACCGAAGGGTGGGTGAGGTTGGCGACCATGGCGACGGTGGGACCGGCCGAGCCGCCGGCGAAGAACGCGCCGATGCCGAGCAGAATCAGTTGCGGCGCACCGGTACTCAGGCTGAATCCGATGCCGAGGGTGACGAGCGAGGTCAAGCAGAACACGATCGCGGTGGTCCACTTGCGGGCCATCTCCGAACGCCCGACCCGGTCGGTGATCACCCCGCACACCACCATGCCGGTGCCGACGAGTGTCACGATCACGGCCGCCAGACCCGCGGCCCGGTCCGGGGCCAGCCCGTAGTAGCGGTTGAAGAAGCTGGGCATCCACGACAGCAGCACCGCGGCGGTGAACATCTGCAACCCGCTGCCCACATAGGCGCACAGCACCGCCGGATTGGTGAACAGCGTCGAAATCGGCGCACGGAAGGCGACTTCGGGAGTGGGTTCGGCCGCGTGTTCGGCGTTGCGCTGCTCCTTGACCACCACCCAGAACGCCACGGCCAGCACGAGCCCGAACACCGCCATCGTCGCGAACGACCACCGCCACCCCAGGTGCACGGCGATCACCCCGCCCGCGGCGACACCGAGCACCGATCCGAACGAACCACCGGCCATGAACGCGCCGCTCAGCGCGGCATGCCGCCGCGCGGCGAACACACTGAGCACCAGCGCGATGCCGACGCTGCCGTAGGCGGCCTCCCCGACGCCGACGAAGAAACGCGCGGCCAGCATCTGCGGATAGTTGTCGGCCAGTGCGCACACCAGCGTCGCGATACTCCACACCACGGCCATCAGCACCAGGCTCTTGACCCGGCCCCACCGGTCGGCCAGCACCGACAGCGGCAGGGTGAGCAACCCGACCATCAGCGCGACAACACTGCTCAGCGACGCCAACTGCGAATCCGACAGCGTCCATTCGGTTTTCAGGAACGGAAAGACCGCGCTCAGCACTTGTCGGGACATGTAGTCGGCCAGTAGCAGGCCGAAAGCCAGTGCGAACACCAGCCAGGGATAGTTGCGGCGAATGGTCGAGGAACGGCTCGGCGCCGGCGCGGGCTTCGCGGCGGTGGTGGTGAGGTCCATGGGTGCTCCTGCGAACCGGTGGACGTCGTCGCTGACGTCCACCGGGTTGTCGAGAAGGGGAAGGGTCAGGCGTGGTGGGTGAACCCGACCTGACCCGGCTGGCGATTCGGGGCGAACCCGAGCTTGGCGAGCGTCTCGTCGGCGTCGGCGTAGTGCTCGTCGAGTTTGTAGATCTCGCGCGCTTCCTTGCCGGTGGCGACCTCACGGCCGAGCTCGCCGGCGATCCGGACCAGCTGCTGGACCTGCTGGACCGAGGTCATCTTCTCGCCCTTGCGACCCCACAGGGTGTCCTCGTTGCCGCAGCGCGCGTGCAGACCCATGGCGATGGCCATCGTGTTCACCGGCAGCACGCTGCGCATCAGCGTCTCCAGGGTGAGCACGGCGCCGTCGGGGGTGCGGCGGATGAACTCCATCATGTTGTAGGGGTTCGGCCCGTCGAAGCCGCCGCCGATGCCGACCCAGGTGAGCATGAGCGGGCCGGTGTAGGCGCCGCGGCGGATCAGCCGCTCCACGGTCTCGAGCTGCGGGATGCTCGACAGCTGGAAGTGCGGCTGAATGCCGTTGGCCTGCAATCGCTTCAGGTGTTCGGCGACCCAGGTCGGACCCGCAGGGACGAACATCTCGCGATAGGCCTCGTACACATCGGGCCGCTCGAAGGAGGTGCCCGCGATGTCGTCCTCGGTCATCAGCTCGACGATGTTCATCTGACTGGTGTTGATCGCGATGGTGACCTGATCGGGCTTGGGATCGAGCTCGGCCAGCATGTGCCGGGCGTCGTCGGTGAGCCATTTCGCGTCGGCGCCTTCACCTTCGGGCGAGAACGAGATCGAGCCGCCCACCTGCAGGATCATGTCCGGCACGGCCTCGCGCAGGCGGCCGAGCAGCTCGTTGAACTTCGACAGGCGCTTGGAGCCCTTGCCATCGAGTTCACGCACATGGATGTGCAGCACGGTGGCGCCGGCTTCGTAGCAGTCCACAGCCGCCTGGACGTGCTCGTCCATGGTCAGCGGCAGGTCGTCGCGGAAGTCGTCGAGTTCCCATTCCGGGCCGTACGGTGCGACGGTGATGACCAGCTTTTCCTGGTTCTCCGGGAACAGTGCGTCGTCGTGAAAATGCATGGGGGTACTCCGATCGGAATTGCGGGGGTTATCGAAAAAGGGAATGTCAGAAGGGACGGTCGCCGACGATCCCGGCACGTTCCATCTTGCGGACGGCGGGCCAGTAGTCCTGGACCGCGTAGTGCTGGGTGCACCGGTTGTCCCAGATCGCGAAGCTGTTCTCGGTCCAGCGCCAGCGCACCTGGTATTCGGGGATACTCGCCTGGCGCATCAGGTAATTGAGCAGTTCGCTCGCGCCCGGCGCGTAGTCGGCGCCGAATCGGATGTTCTCCGGCGTGTGGTAATTGACCAGATGCGTCGTGAAGGAATTGACGAACAGAATGTCCTCGCCGGTGTCCGGGTGAATGCGCACCACCGGATGTTCGGCATCGGGGAAACGCTCGTGCAGGGCGAGCCGCTTCTCCTCGGTGAGCGCGGCGCCGAAACTCGCCTCGATACTGTGCCGGGCCCGCAGATGCGCGATCTGGGATTTCACCGACTGCGGCAGCCGTTTGTACGCCTCGACCATGTTCACCCAGATGGTGTCGCCGCCGACGGGCGGCGTTTCCACGCAGCGCAGCACGGCGCCCATCGGCGGATTGACCCGCCAGGTGGCATCGCAGTGGTAGGCGTTCTCGTAGTGCTCGGGCGCACTGTCGAGGTCCTTGTAGATGCGGACGAGACCAGGGTGGTCGGGATCGCTGCCGAGGGCCGGGTGGTCCTCGAGCGGGCCGAAACGTTCAGCGAGGGCGACGTGTTCGGCGCGGGTGATGTCCTGGTCGCGGACGAAGAGCACCTTGTGGCGCAGCAGCAGGGTGCGCAGTTCGGCGAACAGGGCGTCGTCGACGGCGGCCTCGGCGAGGTCCACCCCGTGCAGTTGCGCGCCGATGGTCGCGGTCAGCGGCACCGCGTGGATCGCGGTTCGAACGGTCATTGGCTTGTTCCTTTCCGGTGGGCGCGTCAGATCGCGAAGACCGACGCGCCGACGCTGCGGCCCGCTTCGAGGTCGCGATGGGCCTGGACGGCGTTCGGGAGTTCGTAGCGCTGGTTGATCTCGACCCGCAGGCGGCCCGCGGTGAGGTGGTCGTGCAGTTCACCGGCCAGTTCGGCGCGTTCGGCCGGGTCGGCGATGTAGTCCGCGAGCGCGGGCCGGGTGACGTACAGCGAGCCCTTCACGGCCAGCTGCATCGGCTCGATCGGCGGCACCGGACCCGAGGCGGTGCCGAAGCACACCAGCAGACCGCGCCGGGCGAGGGAGTCGATCGAGGACTGGTAGGTGGTCTTGCCGATGCTGTCGTAGACCACGGGAACGCCCGCGCCGTCGGTGATTTCACGGACCCGGGTCGCGACGTCCTCGCGGGTGTAGATCACCACGTGGTCGCAGCCGTTGGCGCGGGCGACCGCCGCCTTCTCCTCGCTGGAGACCGTGCCGATCACACTGACCCCGAGCAGTTTCGCCCACTGGGTGAACAACTGGCCGACACCACCCGCCGCCGCGTGCAGGAGCACCGTGTCGCCGGCGCGCAGCGGATGGATGCGGCGCAACAGGTAGGCGGTGGTCAGGCCGCGCATCGTGGTCGCGGCCGCGGTGTCGAACGCGATGGCATCGGGCAGGGCGATCAGGTGCTCGGCGGGCATGATCCGTTCGGTGCTGTACGCACCGAGCGGACTGCCGGTGTAGGTGACGCGGTCACCGGGCGCGAAATCGACGCCGGGGCCGGCGGCTTCGATCACGCCCGCCCCCTCCACGCCGAGGCCCGCCGGCAACGCCGCCGGGTACAGACCGGTGCGGAAATACGTGTCGGCGAAGTTGAGACCGACCGCCTCGTGCCGGATCCGGACCTGGCCCGGCCCCGGCTCACCGACCTCGGTGGACTCCCACCGCATCACGTCGGGACCACCGGTTTCAGCGAATCGAATTGCGTGTGCCACTGCCATCTCCTCCTGTGTGATGCAGCTAACTGTAGGGTGGGTCACACCGAGATATTTGCCCTCACGGGACAGAAAACTATTCATTTCGGGACAGCGAGGAGGTGTCGGATGAAGCCGTTGTCCAGGTACGCGTCACTGAACGACTACGTCGAACTGGCGCGCTCGCTCGGGCTCGAACCGGCCCGGCTGATCCGCGATTGCGGACTCGACCCGGCCGGTTTCGGCACGCAGGACCGCTGGATTCCGGCCGAAGCCGTCGCCGAACTACTGGAACGCTCGGCCGCCGAATCCGGCCGCGAAGACTTCGGTGTGCGATTGGCGCAGCTGCGCCGCTTCTCCAACCTCGGCCCGTTGAGCCTGGTCATCCGCGAGGAACCGGACGTGCGCAGCGCGCTGCGGTTGCTGTCGCGCCACGAGCACATGTACAACGAGGCGCTGCACACCGAGGTCATCGAGGCGAACGGCATGGCCACCATTCGGGTGAGCGTGGACGTCGGCCGAGCGGTGCCCGTGCGGCAGGCCGTCGAACTCACCACCGGGGTGCTGCACGGATTGCTCCGCGGTTTCGTCGGACCCACCTGGCGGCCGATGCAGGTGTGCTTCTCCCACCCCGCCCCGCGCGAGAGCACCACCTACCTCAAGATGTTCGGCCCGCATGTCGAGTTCGATCAGGATTTCGACGGAATCCTCACCTACAGCAGCGATCTCGACGCGGAGAACGCGATGGCCGACCCGCTGCTGCACGCCTACACGCAGCAGTTGCTCGGCGCGATGGCGCCCTCGCGGGAGGCCACGGTCGCCGACCGGGTCCGCGAACTCGTCGAACTGCTGTTGCCGACGGGCCGGTGCACCGTCGAACAGGTGGCGCGCAGCCTCGGGGTCGACCGGCGCACGGTCCACCGCAAGCTCGCCCAGGACGGCACGACGTTCACCTCGATGGTCGACGAGATCCGCGGGGCACTGGCCGAGCGGATGGTGGCCAACCGCCGCCACTCCCTCACCGAAGTAGGTGACCTGCTCGACTTTTCGTCGGTGAGCAACTTCTCGCGGTGGTTCAGTGCGAAGTACGGGGTCAGCCCCCGCCAGTGGCGGCAACGCGAGGCCGACACCCGGCGCTGAAACCGATTGCGGCGCAACCGCAGTCGACCGACTCGCGAAACAGGCTCAGCGCCCGCCGCGCGACGATTCACGGGCGAAGGCAGCCATCACATCGGTGGTCGGAATCCCCGCCAATCGCGCGACAACCGCGCCGACCAGACCGGTCGGCGCCGATCGGCGCGGGCACGCATGCCCTCGCCCGCATCGGGTCCACCCATGGCACTTCTTGGCCACCGTCCACTGTGCCATCGCGTCGGGCAGAACACCCAGCCGCACTTGGGGAATGGCGTAGCGCGCGTCCTCGGCGACGATGCGAATGTCGGCCTGCATGGCGATGGTCAGGCCGATGCCGATCGCGTGCCCGTTCACCGCGGCGATCACCGGTTTGCGCAGGGCGAAGGCGGGCGGGTCGACGGGAGACGCGGAAAACGTCGCGCTGTCGGGCTTGTCGAAGGTTCTGTCACCCCCACCGATGTCCGCGCCGGCGCAGAATGCCGGGGGCGCGCCGGTGAGCACGATGACGCGCACCGCGTCGTCGGCGTCCAGTTCGCGGTAGGCCGTGCCGATCGCCCGGCCCATCGCGCCCGTGAAGGCGTTGCGGCGTTCGGGCCGATCCAGCGTCAGCACCGCGACACCGTCGGTGACCTCGATCCGGATGCTCACGGCACCTGCAATGCGGTGACGAGGTCCTCGATGTACTCGTCGGACACGTCGTAACCCGGGAAATAGCAACAGATCCGGTCGGCATACGCACCGAAGCGTTCGATGATCGCCGCGGCGCACTGCTCCGGTGTCCCGTGCACAGCCAAGGTGTCGAGCATCGTCTGATCGATGAGGTCGGTCATCGCCGCGACCTCGCCGCGCTTGGACAGCGCGTTCAATTCCGGTTGCAGCTCGCCCCAGCCCTCGGCGTCGAGGACCGCGCGGTACGCGGGGCGCGACCCGTAGAAGCCGAGCAGCCGGCGCGCACCGACGGCCGCGGCCGCCAGCTCACCCGGCGTGCGACCCATCGCGACGATCACCTGTGGATAGATGTGCAGATCGGCGGCATCGCGCCCGGCGCGGTCGAGCCCCTCCTCGATGGCGGGCATGGTGCGTTCGGTGAAATGCCGGGCGCTGTTGAACGGCATGACCAGCAGCCCGTCAGCCACTTCGGCCGCGGTCCTGGTCATGATCGGGCCGAGCGCGCCGAGGCAGATCTGCGGCAGCCCACAGGGATTCGGGCCGGGATCGAAGGTCGGTGGCATCGCCGGGTGAACTCGCCGTCGAAACGCAGCGGGGCGCCCTCCTGCCAGGACCCGAGCACGGCTTTGATGGCGAGCACCACGTCCCGCATGCGCGCGGCCGGGCGCGACCACTCACCGCCGTACCGCTTTTCGATGTGCGCGCGGGTCTGCGAACCGAGCCCGAGGCGGAACCGGCCACCGCTGAGCAGGTGCAGGGAACGTCGCCTGAGTCATGGTGATCAGCCGCCTCAGCGCCCCGCGGACGCCAGGACATACAACGCGTCGGCCAGGCGCGCGACGAAGTCTTCACCCTCCTCGGCGTCACGCAGCAGCGCATGGAATGTCGTGGTACCCGAGAGGATCTCGAAGATCAGGTCCACATCGGCGCCGAGGGCGATCCGGCCGTCGTCGACCGCGCTACCCAGCAACTCGGCGAAGGCCTTACGCACGGGAGTGCCGATGGCGAGCAACCTGCGGCGAGCCTCCTCGGTCTGCGAATCGGCGAGCAGGCCCGGCACGCCCGCACGGGCGGCGGGACTGTCGGCGCGAGCCAGGAAGACGCGCACCCAGGTCGCCAGATCGGCCCGGAGATCGCCGGTCGGCTCCGGCAGCGTGTGCCCACCGGGGCCGTGAACAGCCTCTTCGAGCAGCGCTTGACGAGTCGGCCACCGGCGATAGATGGCGGGGGTGTTGACCCCGGCGCGCTTGGCGATCGCGACGACCGTCGCCTGCGCGTAGCCGACCTCGGCGAGCAACTGCCTGGCGGCGATGAGTACCGCGAGATCCTTGTCGGCGTCGCGGGGCCTGCCGGGGCGGGGCGAGGTTTCCGAGGGCATCATTACATAGTAACCTGTTACATAATTCACGTGGATGCCGCTCAGCGGGCTTGCCGATTGCCCGGGGCTGCCAACACTGAGAGCGTGGGTGCATGACCGCCGCCGACGCCCTGTTCACTCCCCTGCGAATCGGGCCGTTGACAGTGCCGAACCGCATCGTCATGTCGCCGATGACCCGGCAGCACTCCCCCGGCGGCACACCCGGTGACGACGTCGCCGCCTACTACCGCAGGCGCGCCGAGGGCGGCACCGGGCTGATCATCACCGAAGGCGTCGCGATCGATCATCCGACGGCGGTCGACAGCACGAAAGTGCCTCGGCTACACGGCGAATCAGCCCTGTCCGGGTGGCGTCGCGTGGTCGACGGCGTCCACGGCGCAGGCGGCAAGATCGTGCCGCAGCTGTGGCACGTCGGCCCGCTGTGGGGCGCGATGGCTCGTGTGGACCCGGCGATCACCCCCCTGCGCCCCTCGGGACTGTGGGGCCGGGTCGGGCGCACGACGTACTCCCAGCGCTACCTGTCGACGGTGAGCGCACCGACCGCCCCCATGACCGAACACGACATCGAGGATGTGATCGCCGCCTACGTACGCTCGGCCCGCAACGCGGTGGCGGTCGGTTTCGACGGCATCGCCGTCCACGCGGGCCACGGCTATCTCCTCGACGCGTTCCTCTGGGAGGCCACCAATCAACGCACCGACCACTGGGGCGGCGATCTGGCAAGACGCGTTAATTTTCCGGTCGAGGTCGTGCGCGCGATCCGCCGGGAAATAGGTCCGCGACTGCGGATCTTCTACCGCTTCTCCCAGCACAAACAACAGGACTACGGCGCACGCATCGCCGAGAATCCCGACGAACTGGGACAGATCCTCACCGCCTTGGCGGAGGCCGGTGTGGATGTATTCGACGCCAGCAGCAGGTTCTTCGACCGACCGGCCTTCGACGGCAGCGACCTGACCTTGGCGGGCTGGGCGAAGAAGCTGACCGGCGCGTACAGCATGGCTGTCGGCAGCGTCGGACTGAGCACGTCGTTGCACGAGCAGGGCATTCCCGAACCGGCCGGGCTCGACGGCCTCTACCGACGGCTCGCCGACGGCGAATTCGACCTGGTGGCGATCGGCCGCCTGCATCTCGCCGAGCCCGCGATCGCCCGCGTGCTGCGCACCGGCGCCCCCCTGCCCACCTTCGACCAGGACCGCCACCAACGCGTGCTCACCTGACCGCCGCTCGAACACGAATCGCGCGGACCCGTGTTCGAGTCGGCACCGTTTCTACTCGTCGCCGAGCAACTCCGCTACCCGCTGTGTGCAGAATGCGGTGATGTCGATGTCCGGCGCCAAGTTCAGGCGATGGGCCATGCGCAGCAACGGAATACTGAGCAGGACGGCGGCCAGCACCTCGTTGTAGCGCAGGTTGCGGACCTTCATGCCGCTGCGTTCCTCGTAGCGGGTGATCGACTCCTCGCGGGTGGGAGTACCCGGAAGTCGTTCGGTTCCCTGGAATTCCGAGCAGGCCCAGTCCAGGAACAGCATCCAGGCGAGGTCCGCCTCGTGGTCGCCGATGTAGGCGATCTCCCAGTCGAGCACGCCCGCGACGCGGAATTCTTTGTCGTAGAGGATGTTCGACATACGCGCGTCGCCCCAGCAGAGGGTGACGTGTTCGGGTTCGTAGAGGTTGGCGCGCAGCCATTCGACGGCCCGCCGCAGCGCGGGCGGCTCGGTGGTGGTCGCCCAGGCCAACGCCGAATCGACGTAGCCGATCATCTGCTCCAGCGGTGCCGCGCCGAACTTCGGGAAGGACAGGAAGTCCAAGTTCAGCGTGCGCCAGTCGAGGTGGTGGATCTCG
>NZ_JBHWZY010000169.1:0-10212 GCF_042727815.1 Nocardia sp. NPDC060220 | reverse complement strand
AGACAGGAACCCTGGACCGGCCGTTATGCGCCGAAAATCAGTTGGCACGCGGGGAAAACCCGGGCATGCTTGCAGACGTATGAACAATATTTCGCTACCCCGCCTCGGCGTCGACTTCGGCCGAGTGATTCAGGGGGCCGCGCTCACACCGGGCGCCGCGGACACCGTATTCCTGTCGGGCGGCTTCGACGAAGCAATGAGCACTCCACCCGGTCCCGACGCGTTCGCGGTGCTCAACCGGCTGGTGAGCCGCTTCGACGGCAACGCCTGGGTGATCTCGAAATGCGGTCCGCGCATCGAACAGCGCACCAGGCAATGGCTCGACCATCACGACTTCGCCGCCCGCACCGGCATTGCCCGAGAACACTTGCGCTTCTGCAGAACTCGCGCGGGCAAGGCGCCGCACTGCGCCGAACTCGGCATCACGCACATGATCGACGACCGGCTCGAAGTGCACGCGACCCTGCGCGATCTGGTGCCCCGGCTGTACCTGTTCGGCGCGCAGACCGGGCCGATCCCGTCGTGGCTGACCCACACGCCCGACTGGCCCGCGGTCGAGCGTGCGGTCGGCGCGGATCTCGCAGGTCAGACGCTCGGATCGCCGTAGGACGCGGCGATGTCCTTGCTGCTCGGCCACCCGCTGTAGGTCGGTGATTGCGGCCAGCCCGCTGGGCTGTCCTGCCATTCCTCCTGGCGGCCGTAGGGGAGCGCGTCGATGAGGCCGAAGGTGTAGGCGAGTTGTTCGGTGCCGCGGCCGTCGGTGTGCCAGCTGCGGTAGACGGTGTCGCCGTCGCGCAGGAAAGTGTTCACGGCGAAACCCGCGCCGGGGCCCGCGCCCATGTCGGCGCCGAACGGGCTGTCGGCGGTCGAATACCAGGTCATCGCGTTGCCGACGCGCTTCTTGTAGGCGAGTGCCTCGTCCATCGGCCCCTGCGTCACGATGACGAATCGCGCGTCGTAGCCGTCGAGAAAGTCCAGTCGTGCGTACTGCGCGGTGAGGCCGGTGCAGCCGGGGCACTGCCAGGTGTTCCCGGGTGTCCACATGTGGTGGTAGGTGATCAGTTGCGAGTGTCCGTCGAAGACCTCGGCGAGTGAAACGCCGCTGCCGTCTTCGGCTGTGAGTGTGTAGTCGGGCAGGCGGACTGCGGGCATGCGCCGGCGCTGGGCGGCGACGGCGTCGAGTTCGCGGGTCGCGGCCTTCTCCCGGATCCGGAGCTGATCGAGTTCGGCCTGCCAGACGTCCTGATCGACGATGGTGGGCAATGCGGTCATGGTGAGCCACCCTTCAATGTGTACGGCGTGCACATTTGATATGTTCACACCGTACACTCCGGCGAAAGGGGCTTCAAGAGTTGGCCTATCACCACGGTGACCTCGCGGCGGCCTTGGTCGAGGCCGGGCTGGAGCTCACCAGGGCCGGCGGCCCCGGTGCCTTGACCATCCGTGCGGTCACCCGCCAGGTCGGCGTCACGCCGAACGCCGCCTACCGGCACTTTCCCGACCGGCGCGCCCTGCTGCGCGCGGTCTCGGCCGCGATCGAGTCCAGGATGGCCGAGGGGATGGAGCGCGGCCCCGCGACCGGTCGTGCGAGCCTGCGCGCGGTCGGTCTCGGCTATATCGGGTTCGCGCTGCTCGAGCCCGGCTGGTTCGCGGTCGCGTTCTTCGGTGCCGGTGACACCTCGCCCGAGTCGGTCGTCGACTCGCCCGCCTACCTCGCCCTCGCCGACGCGCTCGACATGATGGTGCACATCGGCGAGCTCGCTCCGGCGGCGCGTGCGGGTGCGACCTGGAGTTGCTGGTCCACCGTGCACGGATTCGCGGAACTGGCGTTGCGCGGGCCGTTGCGGCACCTGGACCGCGCCGAACTGTGGCCGCTCGCCGAACAGGCCGTCGACACGGTCATCGCGGGGCTGCCCTCAGTGGTGTGATCGGTATCACTGTGACCAGTGGTACGCGAGCTGAAGGTGAAACGATCGGCCCTCGCATGTAGTCTCATCAGTGGAAGGGTGTGCCCGAGTGGGTACTCCAAGCGATCCGCGGAGCGATCACCCGCGGCGACTGCGAGGAGGTGGGGTTGCAATGCGCAATGAACCTCCCAGTCGAAGGCCGCGCGGCGTCACCCCTTCGTCCTCGTACTGCCGATCCTGACCTGCTCGGTCCGGTCTGTGCGTGCCGGCCTCGGTGGTGGACGCCCCGCGGTGTGAACCACCGTCACTCGTTCCACTTCTCGCGCATCCTGTAGCTGTCCGTGCCGCAGGCGTGCGCGCTGTCACGCCAGAGGACTCGATCATGTCGAACGTCGATCTCGTCACCACCCGTCATGTGCCCACCGAAACCGTTGTGCCCGAAGTGGTTTCACCACGCCGCGCGGCGGTGGAAGACCACGCTGTCACCGAGGCGCTCGCGATCCTGTCCGAATCGGTGCGCGACATCGTCGAGACCCACCGGGTCTGTGGCGGCCTGGACTGGCTCGACAACCGTCCGCCGCACGTCATCGCCGACGCGCTGGCCCGCATGGACGCCGTGCAGGCCGGTGTCGTGTTCCGGCTGCTCGACAAGGAGCGCGCGCTCAGCGTGTTCGAGGAGCTGGAGCCGGTCGACCAGCAGCAGATCCTGCAGGGCCTGCGCGAGAAGAGCTTTCGCGATCTCGTCGAGGCGATGGACCCCGACGACCGCGCCCGCATGCTGCACGAAGCGCCCGCCAAGGTCGCCAAGAAGGTCCTCGCCGGGCTGAGCCCGCGCGAGCGCCGGATGACCGCCACGCTGCTCGGCTACCCCGAGGGCTCGGTCGGGCTGTACATGACGCCGGAAGTCGTTGCGCTGCCGGACAATCTGACCGTCGCGCAGGCGCTGGGTTGTGTGCGCGCCAAGGGCGCCAACGCCGAAACGGTCTACACGCTGCCCGTGGTCGATCGGGGCCGCCGCCTCACCGGCATCGTCGAACTGCGCGAGCTGGTGCTGCACGCGCCGGACGCGATGGTGTCCGAGCTCGTCGTCACCGAGCCACCGTTCGTGCGGGCCACCGATGCCGCGGAGAAGGCCGCCCGGCTGATGAGTTCCACCAACCTCATCAACCTGGTGGTCGTCGACAGCGAGGACCGGGTGGTCGGGCTGCTCACCATCGACGACGCGATGGAGGTGCTCGAGGCCGCCGACAGCGAGGACGTCGCCAAGCAGGCCGGTTCGGCGCCGTGGGAGGGCCACTACATGGCCGCCAAGGTGTTCCAGCTGGCGCGGTATCGGGCGCTGTGGTTGATGTTGCTGTTGTTCGCGGCGACCCTGACTGTGAGTGTCACCGACATGTTCGCCACGACGCTCGAACAGGCCGCGAGCCTGGCGCTGTTCATCCCGTTGCTGATCGGCGCGGGCGGCAACGCGGGTGCGCAGGCGGCGACGGCGTGCGTGCGCGCGCTGGCCGTCGGCGAGGTGCGGGTCTCGGATCTGTTCAAGGTGATCTGGCGCGAATGCCGGGTCGGGCTGGTGCTCGGCAGCATGCTGGCCGCGGCCGGGCTGCTGATCGGCACGGTGTTCGTGGGGCCGAAGATCGCCATCGTCGTGGCCATCACGTTGGTGGTCATCTGCGGCTGGGCGGCGACCATCGGCGGCACGATGCCGTTGCTGGCCAAGAAGTTCCGGATCGACCCCGCGGTCGTGTCGGCGCCGATGGTGACCACTCTGGTCGATGCGACCGGGCTGATCATCTACTTCACGACCGCGAAGCTCGTCTTGGGGATCTAACGCTGCGGAAAGAGTGTGAGCGCCTGTGCCATGACGTCTTTCGCGACGTCGTCGGTGGCGGCGACCACCTCGACCACGGGGATGCGCCTGCCGAAAACGGTGGATTCGGCGGGCAGTTCCGGGCCGACGGCCGCGGTGTAGATCGGGATCGAGCTGTCGTACACCGAGACCGAGCGGTGCACGGTGCGGCCGTTGATGTGGTCCTCGGTGCTGTTGGCGGCGAGATACTCGGGCACGCGGTACTCGTAGCTCACGGTGATCTTCTCGCCGCGATAACCGAACAGGCACTGAGTGAGTCGCTGTTCGTCGTCGGGGACGGCGCCGGCCAGTCTGCCCCGGACCGTGCACGGATCCGCGCCGAGCAGCACCGTCGGCGCGGTGTCGGGGGAGGTGCCCTGTTTCGGCGACTGACGCCAGCGCTCGATCATGCCGGGCACGAGTTCGTCGGCGACCGCGCACGGGTTCTTGCCCGGTGTGGAAAGGCCGAGATAGAAGGCCGCGCTCGACGGGAACTGGGCGGTCACGCCGCAGGCGCGCGGTTCGCCCGTATCGCGGTCGGGGACCGTGCGGACGTTCGCGTCGCCGATCTGCCGCGTGGTGCCCCGGCCACCGGCCGACAGGCTGCTCAGCAGGGTGGCGTGCCAGGTCAGGGTCGAGCCCTCACCGGCTTTGTCGCTGCCGATGATGGCCCGGCACGAATCCAGGCCGACGGTCACGCTCTTGACCTCGCCGAGTCGTGCCAGCGTGTCGCGCGGAAGCAGCGCGCAGACATCGACCTGGCGGGTCGCCTGGGCGACCTCGGCTCGCTGGGCGAAATCCTGGGGGACCTTCGACCAGAACTCGGGGGGCTGGGCGGGCATCACCGGTGCGGGCGGCGGCGGCAGCTCCCCGTAATCGGGTGGGTTGCCCGCGTCGTCACTCCCGCATCCGGCGCACACGAGCAACGCGGCAGCGGCCAGCGCCATCCTGCGATCCATCGGCACCCCTGTCCTCGACAGATACGGGCCCGGACCCGCGCCCGACCACCGAGTCTGCCCGTGACGGCAACTCTCACGCAAACATCACGCCAGGTCGTTCTCAGAACGTTGTCGTCATCGCACCGGCGCTCAGGTGTCAGCGAACCAACGGCAAGGTTTCGCGCATGACCTTCTCCGCGATCGTCGAGTGGGCGGTGACCGAGACCGTCGGCACGCGCCGACCGAGCAGGGCGTCGGTCGGTCCCGGTGCGAGTCCGGGACCGACGACGGCCGACAGCGACGCCATGTCGGCCTGGGCTGTATCGAATCGGTACACCTGGCGCGAGCCCACGATGAAGGCCGGGGTGTCGTCGATGATCGAGCGTTCCTCGTTGTAGTCGAAGGTGACGATCGCGTCGTGCCCGTCGACGCTCATCTTGCACGTGGTGACGCGTTGATCGGCCACCGGCACCCGAACGCCGAGCAACGGCGCGACCGCGCACGGATCGGCTCCGGTGATCACCGCCCGATCCGAATCCGGCGAGGAACCCTGGGGCGGCTCCTCGCGCCATTCGGTCAACGCGATCCGCACCAGCGTCTTCGCCGTCGCGCACGCGTCCTGCGGCGCCCGCACGCTGAAGGACAGGTCGGCCCCCGCCACGAACCGCGCCCACGCCTGACAGGCCCCGCGCACCTGCGGATCATCCGACGCGGCGGGCTCGTCGTTGAACAGCACCCGCACGTCGCCCATCGACTCCTCGTCCACCGGGCCGTCCATGCTCGGCTCGCCCTCGAACATCACCCCGGTACTCCAGGTCGCGTCGATGCCGGTGAGATGACCCGGCACGGCGATACTGAGCCGGCACTGATTCGGATGCACGTTCTCGATGTCGCGCACGGTGCCGAGGGTGCCCAGTGCCACGCGGGGGAGCAGCGCGCACACATCGATCGCCCTGACCTTGCGCAGAACCGCGACCTTCTCCTGATCGGAAACCGCTGCGGTGGACCAGAATCCACCCTCGGGCATGGAGTCCGGTGCCGGTTCGCTTCCGCAGGCGACCATCGTCAGCACTGCGGTGGCGATCAGGATGAGCTGTCGCACAGGGGTTCTCCTTGTCCGGTCAGGTGGCGGGGAAGAGTTCGGTGGTCGAACGGAGGACGGATTCGAGGGCGGCACGGTCCGTGCCGAAGACCCGGATGGTGGGGACGGCGGGGCCCATCAGCTCGGATCCGGGTCCGGGCAGGCTGGGGCCGACTATCGCTGTGTACGAGGCATATTCGCTCGTGTCGTCGCTGGGGCGGTACCCTGTGTGGCCGTTGACGGTGAAGAGGGACTTGCCGGTGTCCGCGTAGCCGCGCGCCTCGTAGCCGTAGTCCACATCGATGGCCGCACCTCGGAAAGTGAACTGGCAGGACCATATCCGTAGGTCGAGGACGGTGACCGCAGTGTCGAGCGCGGTGGCGACCTCGCACGGGTCCTTGCCGTGCAGTGCGGTCCGCGGGGTGTCCGGGGAGGTGCCCTGTGCTGGTTCGGCGGCGAGTCCGCCCATCGCGCGGGCCAGTGCGGACTGGGCGGCCGGGCACGGTTCGGTGCCCAGTGGTGTTCGCACGTGGACCGGGAGCGTGGTCGTATTGGCGAAAGCCGCGGTGGCGAGACAACTTCGGTCGAGCTGTCCTTCGACCTGGGGGCCGTTGTCGAGATCGCGCAGAACACCGACGGTGATGCCGTCGACCTCCTCGCGCCGGGACTGTCCCCAGCCGTACCCGGTCGGCGCGACACCGATCGCCCAGCTGACCGAGGTGCCCTTGCCGCTCTCGGTGGAGTCGAACGTCGCTTCGCACTTGTTCGGGCCGTCGTTCTCGACCGCGAGCAAGGTGCCGATCTTCGCCAGGTCGGTCCGGGGGATGAGCGCACACGGGTCGATCGCGCGCAGCCGGCGCAGCAGTTCGAGGCGCTGATCGTCGGAGGTCGGCGCCGTCTTCCAGTACGCGGGCATCGCGGACGCCGCCTCGATCGGGGTGACCGGCCGGTGCCCGGGCAGTTCCTCCTGGCAGGCGGTGAGCCCGATCATGACAGCGGCGGCCACCGCGCAACGACGCCACAGCATCGACAATCCCCCTCGCGCGGGACGACTCCCGCCTCCCTCCGGCTCACGTTCGAGCCCTGTCGAATGCCCAGTGTGCCGGAATCGGCGCCCCGGATCCGCACCGGGCCCGGGTGCGCCGGGCAGTGGCGGCGCTCACCGGTGTAGCGAGTGTCGGCACACATGTGGCGAATCACTGGCGATGCGATGGTGGTGAGTTCGCGATCGTGCCGCACAATGGGGGCCGCGTGTGTGGTGTGGGTGTTCGGCCGGTCGGGTCGAGTTCCGCGCGCCGCAACACAAGCTGTAGTGCTCCCCGAGGTTGTCACCCACTACGAGTAGTGTTTGTGGGTGAAGGGCTTCGCGCACGGCGGCGGGTGCGGGTCAACAGGTCTGGCGGAAAGGTGTGGAGGCGGAATGAAGCTCATCGATCGGGCGTCGGCCATCAATTGGAATCGGGTGCCCGATGAGAAGGATGCCGAGGTCTGGGATCGGCTGACCGGCAACTTCTGGTTGCCCGAGAAGGTCCCGGTGTCCAACGACATCCCGTCCTGGAACACCCTCACGCCCGACGAGAAGCAGCTCACGATGCGGGTCTTCACCGGCCTGACGCTGCTCGACACCATCCAGGGCACCGTCGGCGCGGTCTCGCTGATCCCCGACGCGATCACCCCGCACGAGCAGGCGGTGTACACCAACATCGCGTTCATGGAGTCGGTGCACGCCAAGAGCTACAGCTCGATCTTCTCCACCCTGTGCTCCACCAAGGAGATCGACGAGGCCTTCCGCTGGTCGGAGGAGAACCGCAACCTGCAGCGCAAGGCGGAGATCGTCCTGGGCTACTACAACGGCGACGACCCGCTCAAGCGCAAGGTGGCCTCCACGCTGCTGGAGAGCTTCCTGTTCTACTCCGGCTTCTACCTGCCGATGCACTGGTCCTCGCGGGCCAAGCTCACCAACACCGCCGACATGATCCGGCTGATCATTCGCGACGAGGCCGTGCACGGGTACTACATCGGCTACAAGTACCAGAAGGGCCTCGAGCTGGTCTCCCAGGCCGAGCGCGACGAGCTCAAGAACTACACCTTCGAGCTGCTCTTCGAGCTCTACGACAACGAGGTCGACTACACCCAGGACCTCTACGACGAGGTGGGCCTCACCGAGGACGTCAAGAAGTTCCTGCGCTACAACGCCAACAAGGCGCTGATGAACCTCGGCTACGAGGGCCTGTTCCCGAAGGACGAGTGCGAGGTGAACCCGGCGATCCTGTCGGCCCTGTCGCCCAACGCCGACGAGAACCACGACTTCTTCTCGGGTTCGGGTTCCAGCTACGTCATCGGTAAGGCGATCAACACCGAAGACGAGGACTGGGAGTTCTGAGCGCACCAGTACTGTGAACGACGGCGCACCTGTTCGGGTGCGCCGTCGTTTTCTATGGCGCGGTCTTCGGATGACCGCGTTTGCGCCACCGCAGCGGTGGCATGCCGAACCGGCGGTGGAAAGCGCGGTTGAACGCGGCTTCCGAGTGATAGCCGACGGCGCCGGCGATCCGGCCGACCGGTTCGGCCGTCGAGCCGAGAAGGCGGGCCGCGTGTTCGAGGCGCCGGTCGGTGACGTAGGCGCCGGGTGACTGCCCGAGCAGCCGGGTGAACCGATCGGTGAACGTGGACCGCGACATCGCGGCCTCGGCCGCGAGTTCGGCGATCGGCCACGCGCGGTCCGGATTGTTGTGGATCCTGGTGAGTACCGGACCGAGGGCGGGGTCGAGGGCGGCGGTGAGCCATCCGGGCGCGGTCGTGTCGTCGGCGGACCAGGCCCGCAGCGCGTGGATGAACAGTAGGTCCAGGATGCGCGAGATCATCACTGCGGCACCTGGTCTGGCGTCGGTGATCTCGACGACGAGCAGGTGCAGACTCGGCGTCAGCCAATCACGGTCGTCGCCTCCCGCCCGGATCAGTACCACCGGCGGCAGGACCGACAGCAGTGGATCGGCGATAGCCTCTTCGACGCCGAAGGTGCCGGTGACCCAGCGTGGCGCCGCCGGATCGGCGAGTTCGGTGACGCGGCGGAAGCTGTCGGCGGCGGTGAGCCCGCGTGCGGGCACCGAGGGTGTGCCCACGGAGATCACGTGCGGGTCGCCGCGCGCGAGCAGCGCCATATCACCGTCACGCAGGGTGTGGGACCGGCCGCCCACGCGGAGCTCGAGGTCCCCGCGTTCGGCGATGTGCAGCAGCCGGATGCCGCCGGGCAGCCCGATCGCGAAGGGCGCCGGGGGTGCGCAGCGGAGGAGCCGATCGCCGCGCAGCCGAACGGTGTGCAGGATGTCCGACAGGGCGTCGAGGGTGGTGTCTCGCGCGAGGGGATCACCGGCGATCGGTTGATCGGCAAAATATACCGGGTCTTCGGTCATGGTATTTGCCTCATCATCCAAATATCGTCAATGGTGCTCGTCGCGTCAATCGGCTCCGCGGTATCGGGCCGATCCGGCCGGCGAGAAATCCGACCGAGAGAGAGGCCTCGCAATGGCTGCCAAGCCGACAATCGTTCTGGTCCATGGATTCTGGGGTGGCGCCGCGCACTGGGCGAAGGTGATCGTGGAATTGAACCGACGCGGTTATCCGGGGCAGTACGCGGTCGAGAACCCGCTCACCTCGCTGGCCGACGATGCCGAGCGCACCAGGAAAATGGTGGCGCAGATCGACGGCCCGGTGCTGTTGGTCGGTCACTCCTACGGTGGCGCGGTGATCACCGAAGCCGGCGATCTGCCCAACGTGGCGGGCCTGGTCTACGTCGCGGCCTTCGCGCCCGACGCGGGGGAGAGCCCCGGTGCGATCAGTGAGCAGTTGCCGCCCGCCGCGTTCGCGAACATCGCACCGGACTCCGACGGTTACCTGTGGATCGCGCAGGACAAGTTCCACGAAAGCTTCTGCCAGGACCTGACTTCCGAGGAAGCGCTGGTGATGGCCGTGACGCAGAAGGCGCCACTCGGCTCGACGTTCGGTGACACGGTGACCGCGCCTGCCTGGAAGGTGAAGCCCACCTGGTACCAGGTGTCCACCGAGGACCGGATGATCCACCCCGACAACGAGCGGCGGATGGCCGCGCGGATGAACCCGCGCAAGACCATCGAACTCGCCGCGAGCCATGCCTCGCTGGCCTCGCAGCCTGGCGCGGTCGTGGATCTGATCGACGCGGCCGCCCTGGACATCGCGGGCTGACCCGGCTTCGTCGCCGCGCTACTCCGGCGCCACGCTGATCGCGCGGGAGTAGCGGGCGGCGATCCGGCGTAGGTGCTCGGTCAGTTCGGGGCCGCGTTCGATGTCGAAATCGGTGTCGAGGGCGCCGAGGAGGAAGGTCAGGCCGCGCGGGTTGTCGGCGCCGATCTCCAGGCGGCAGGTGTCGGCGTCGATCGGTTCGATGGTGCCGTAGGTGGC
>NZ_JBHWZY010000168.1:0-10223 GCF_042727815.1 Nocardia sp. NPDC060220 | reverse complement strand
CCCCTGCAACTGTGCAGTTTGCGTAGTTGCCGGCGTGGTTGTTGTCGCAACGGGAATGCGGTGCTTGCCTGGAGTCATGTTCACCGAGGCCCAGCTCTACTCGCCGGTGACGCGCGAGCGTGACGGCGATGTGACGGTACATCTGAGCGATGACCACCCCGGCGTGCACGACGAGCACTACCGCGCGCGCCGCAACGCCATCGCCGCGCTCGCACTCGACTACTCCCCCGGCGCCCCCGTACCCCACATCGACTACACCGATGACGAGCAGCGGGTATGGCGGATCGCCTCGGCCGAGCTGGCCCGCAAACACGAGGTCTACGCCTGCCGTGAGGTCAGGGAGGCAGCCGACAACCTCGCCCTCCCGCACGATCACATCCCGCAACTCGACGAGGTATCGCGGCTGCTCACCCCCCTCACCGGCTTCCGGTACGCGCCGGCCGCCGGCCTCGTTCCGCTGCGCGAGTTCTTCGGCTCCTTCGCCGAACGCACCTTCCACTCCACCCAGTACATCCGCCACCATTCCGCCCCGCTGTACACCCCGGAGCCCGACGCGATCCACGAGATCATCGGCCACGCCAATCAGATCGCCAGCCCACGTTTCGCCGCGCTGTACGAGACGGTCGGCGCCGCGGTGGCACGGCTGGAGACCGACCGCGCGCTGAAGTTCCTCGCCGATGTCTTCTGGTTCTCGCTCGAGTTCGGTGTGGTCAGGGAGAACGACGAAATCCGTTGCTACGGCGCCGGTCTGCTGTCCTCCTATGGTGAGATCGACGAATTCCGGCACGCCCTGCTCCGTCCGCTCGATGTCGCGGAGATGGGCACCATCGCCTACGACATCACCCATTACCAGCCGGTGCTGTTCTGTGCGGATTCGGTGGACCAGATCGTCGGCGTGCTCGGCGAATTCTTCGCGACCATGGATGACGAAACACCGGCCAGACTCGGTCACCCCACCCGGGCTGTCTCGTAGCTATCTCCGAAAACGTTGCTACAGAACACAGTTCAACATTTTGTGTTTCTCACTTGTTGGGACCCGACACGCGCGACCGATGCGCGACTGTTACCTTCGACCCGTTCTTCGAGCTTTTTGAAAGGGTCGGGTAGACCGAAAATGACTGTGGACGCGACAGATACGCAGGCCGAGCAGAACCCGGAACCGGAAGCGCCCCTGTGGCTGCAGGGCAGGGAAGCCGTGATCGCCGCCGCGGCGCCGGAGGAATGGCGCGGCAACGTTCCCGACTACGAACTGAGCCACGAGGTGATCCCGCGCGAGCGCAGCGTCGAGCACGCGCCGGGCTCGCTCGAGGCGATCGTCGAGGACCTGGTGAAGGTCTTCGAGATGGAGGTCTCGCACAAGGCCGACCCCGCGACGTGGCTGTCGGTGGTGGCCGACCAGTACCGCGGCCGGGTCAACGGCGGGACGTGGCAGGACGCCGAGGAGTTCGCTCGGATCGGCAGCTACAACATCCTGATCGGCGACAACCCGTACTACGACGCCGAGAACGAGACCTTCGACTCCTCGCACCACATCTTCCACACCGCCTTCCCCGGCGGGTTCTTCTGGGAGGTCCAGGAAGTGTTGTCGGGCCCGCCGTCGGTGAGCTTCCGCTGGCGGCACTGGGGCAAGTTCGAGGGCGAGTACAAGGGCCACCAGCCCACCGGTGAGCAGATCGAGATGTTCGGTGTGACCATCGCCCGCGTCAGCGAGGACCTGCGCATCCTCGAGCTGGAGCACTTCTACGACAACAACAAGCTGCTGGGCCCGCTGGCACACGGCTGCCCCGTGCAGCACGGCAAGGCCGACTAGTCAGGTCCGATCGCTGCCGTTCGGTGCGTCGTCCGGACCGAACGGCAGCCCGGCCTGTAGGAACCGCAGGGCGTGACCGACATTCTCGGCATTGACCGGCGTGGTGGTCACGATGGCGAGCATGGTGCCGATCATGGCGCCCGCGGCCACCCGCACCTCGAAATCGTCGGCAGCCCGGCCTGTGTATTCGGCCATCAGGTGCGCCGCCAATGCGATGCTGCGCTGGAATTCCAGGCCGATCGCCGGGCGCAGCTCTGGGACGTGGTACAGCAGTGCGTGCCGTTCCTGCTCGAAGGCCATGTCGGCGGCCGACATGGCCGAGAACACTGCCTCCGTGGCGTTACGGAAGGCGGTCAGCGGGTGCAGGCCGCGCGGTTGCGCCTCCAGCGCTTCGATCATCAGCGCGTCCTGATCATCGGCGATGACCAGCTGTTCCTTGGTCGGGAAGTAGCGGAAGAAGGTGCTCGGGGATACCTCGGCCGCCGCCGCGATCTGCTCCACCGTGGTCTCGGTGTAGCCCTGTTCCCGGAACAGCCGGAACGCCTCGACCCTGATGGTTCGGCGGGTCCGCTCCTTCTTCCGCTCGCGTAGCGACATCTCAACCGACATGTATCGATTCTGCCGCATCCGTCTCGGTAACCGGTGCCGTCGGTCGCCGCAGCCACAGCGCGGTGCCGAGTCCGGCGACCAGACACAGCGCCGCGCACAGCCCGAGCATGGTGTCCATGCCCGTGACGAAGGCCTGCTGTACCTGCGCCAGCATCACCGGATCACCGGTCTCCCGCGCGTGGGCGACGCCCGCGTTGACACCGTCGGAGATCGGCGCACGGTCGAGCGCGCCGAGGTCGGCCCGGTACCAGGTGGACAGCACGGTGCCGAGCACGGCAACGCCGATCGTGCCACCCGCCTGCCGAAGTGCTTGCAGCAGTGCCGAACCCGACCCGGAACCGGCGGCGGTGAGCTCCCCGAGCGCCATGCCCATGGCGGCGGGCATGACCAGACCCATCCCGATGCCGAGCACCGTGGTCCACACCGCGGTCAGACCGTAACCGCTGTCGACCCGAGTGAGCGTGCCGAGCCCGATTCCGCCCGCGAGTACCAGGAACCCGGCGGTGAGCATGACCCGCAGGCCGAGCCGCGGCAGCAACATGTCGACCAACCTGCTGCCGATCACCAGCCCGCCGATCATCGGCAACAGCCGCAACCCGCTACCGAGCGCATCGACCCCGAGGACGGCCTGGAAGTACTGCGGGACGGTGAAGAACATCCCGAACATGGCGAAACTGACGAGGATGGACAGCGCTGTACCCCAACGGAATCCGGGAGTGGCGAACAGCGCGAGGTCGATCAGCGGGTGCGCGGTGCGACGCTGCCACCACAGGAACACGGCGAGCAGCGCGGCGCCCGCCACCACAACGAGCCACGCCGCGATGTCGCCCCAGCCCCGTTCGCCGATCCGGATGAAACCGTAGGTCAGCCCGAGCATGCCCGCCGCCGACAGCAGCGCACCCACGATGTCGATGCGAAAGCTGCTGTCGCCGTGTGATTCCGGCACCAGGGTCGCCACCGCGAGCGCCCCGATGATCACCAGCGGCACATTGATGAGGAACACCGAACCCCACCAGTAGTGCTGCAGCAGCCAGCCGCCGACGATCGGACCGAGCGGCAGACCGATCGCGGTCGAGGTGACCCAGATCGTCACCGCGCGTTGCCGTTGCGCCGGTTCGCTGAACAGCACCGGCAGCACGGCCATCGACAGCGGCATCATCGCGGCGGCGGCGACGCCGAGCGCCACTCTGGCCGCGATGAGCTGGCCCGCCGAATCGGCGAACGCGCAGGCCAGCGAGGCCACACCGAACAGCACCAGCGCTGCCAGCAGGACCTTCTTGCGCCCGTACCGGTCGCCGAGCGCGCCCGCGGGCAACATCAGCGCGGCCAGAGCCAGCGTGTAAGCGCTGCTGAACCACTGCAGCGCAGCGGTATTCGCATCCAGGTCCACCGCGAGCGTCGGGATGGCCACCGTGAGCACGGTGACGTCGAGTCCGATGGTGAGCATCGCCACGGCAAGCGCGCCGAGCGCGAGCCAGCGGCGGGTGTCTTCCGTCCGCATATCTCCTCCAAATTGAGAGCTACTACTTTTTGATAGTAACTCTCATTTGCTAGTTCATGTCAATACCCTCGCCGAGTCCAAGCCTGTCAGCTCGTGGACCGGCGAACGCGCCACAGCAGCGACTACTAGGCTGCGAGGCGATGAGGATTCGTGAAGTCGGCCTGCGCGCCGCATGCCTTCTCGGTGCTGCCGTCACCGTCACCGCACTCGCAGGCGCTCCCGCCTTCGCCGTTCCCGCCACCGATGGCGGCTCGAGTACCACCACCACACCCCCGTTCACCACGCCGAACACCGACGACTGCCCACAGAAGACGCAGCCGCCCGCACCGATCGACACCTCGGAGGTGCCTGCGCCCGGCGAGCCGACACCGACCCAGCTCCCCGTCCCCTCCCCCGCCGTCGGTGGTCAGCGGATGGGCGATTGCGGCGTGATCGTGCCCGACGGCGTACCCCCGGTGCCCGCCGAGATCTCGGCGACCGCGTGGATGGTCTCCGACCTAGACACCGGTCGCGTACTCGCCGCCAAGGATCCGCACGGCCGCTACCGCCCCGCCAGCACCATCAAGGTCGCCCTGGCCATCGTCGCGCTGCGCAGCCTGGATCTGGACAAGGTCGTGGTCGGCACCCAGGCCGACGCCGATGTCGACGGCACCAGGGTCGGCATCGGCCCCGGTGGCCGCTACACCAACCGCCAGCTCATGCAGGCCCTGATCATGTGCTCGGGCAACGACGCCGCCCACGCCATCGCCACCCAGCTCGGCGGCGACAAGGCCGCCGTGGCGAAGATGAACGAGGTGGCGAAGTCGTTGCGCGCGTTGGACACTCGCGCGGCGACGCCGTCCGGCCTCGACGGGCCCGGCATGAGTACCTCGGCCTACGACCTGTCGGTGCTGTTCCGCGAGGCGATGAACATCCCCCTGTTCGCCGAACTGATCCACACCGAGCAGGTCGACTTCCCCGGGTTCCCCGCCGACCCCAAGATTCCCGACGACAAGGACCACCCCGGCTTCCCGATCGCCAACGACAACCAGTTGCTCTACAACTACGCGGGCGCGATCGGCGGCAAGACCGGTTTCACCGACGACGCCCGTCAGACCTTTGTCGCCGCCGCCGAACGCGACGGGCACCGCCTGGTCGTCACCCTGCTCAAGGCCGACGTGCGCCCGATCCGGCCCTGGGAGCAGGCCGCACGACTGCTGGACTACGGTTTCGCCCTCGACACCCAAGCCCGGATCGGCAAGCTACCCGAATCAGGCAGCGAGGCAGTGCAACCCAGCGTTCCCCTGGCGTCGCCCCCGCCGCGCGCCGACGGCACCCGAGCCGACCCGGTCCAACCGGCACATCAGGGCGCCCGCATCGCCACCTTGATCGGCGGGCCCGTGCTGGTGCTCGTACTGCTGCTCTGGGCGCGCAGGGCCTTCCGACGCAGGCGCTGACACCGACGGCCGAGAGCTACCGCCGCTTGCCCACCAGCATCAGGGCCAGTGCCGCCACTGCCCCCGCCCCGAAGTAGGCGGCGCCGCTCCCGGTCGACATCCCGTGCTCGACCACCCGCGGCCGGATGACCACCGCGTCCGGCGGCGCGACCGTCGCGGCACGTTCGTTGTCCGACGACGTCGCCGCCCACGCCGTCGCGAACAGCAAGATCCGATAGGACATGTAGCTGAAGACCATCAGGCCGATGATCGACCCGAACGTCGCCCCCACCGGGCTGGACAGCACCGCCCGCAGATAGATCGCGGCGATGATCTTGAAGATCTCGAAGGCCACCGCCGCCAGCACCGCCGCCCGCGCCGCGCTGCGCAACGACACCGGCTCGCGCGGCAGCCGCGCGATCATCCACGCGAACACCGCCCACGACGCGAGCAGTCCGAGCGCGATCGAAACCAGCCGCAGCACCAGACCCGCCCCGGGCAGATGATCCGCCCCCAGCAGCTCGAGCACCCCCTTGCCCACCCCGCTCGCCGAGACCGCCGACAAACCGAGCGACACCACGAAGGCCAGGCCGAGACCGATCAACGCGCCGATATCCGACAGTTTGGCCAGCCACCACGGCTTGTCGGGGCTGTGACTGGCCCACTGCTCGGTGAGCGCGGCCCGCAGGTTGGCGATCCAGCCGAGCCCGGTGTAGAGCCCGACCAGCAAGCCGATGACGCCGACCGTGCCGCGGGAATTGATCGCCTGTTCGATGAGGTCGTTGATCTGAGTGCCGAAGGAACTGGGAATCTTCTCGACGACCTTGTCCTGCAACTCGCTCAGCAGGTCCGGGTGCCCGGCCAGAATGAAACCGGCCACCGAGAACGCCACCATCAGCAGCGGAAACAGCGACAGCACAGTGAAATACGTGATGCCGGCGGCGAAGAAGTCACCGCGCTGGCTCTGAAACCGCCCACCGGCCCTGACCAGATGATCCAGCCAGGGCCTGCGCCCGATCTGCTTCTCGATGGCCGCCGAGATGTTCTCGATCAACTGCATGACACGCGCCCCTTCAGCGAAAACCTCAGGTGCGCAACGGGTCAGCGAGCGAGGAAGCCAACCCGGTCGTACACCTGAGCGAGTGTGTTGCCTGCGATCTCACGCGCCCGCTCGGCGCCCGCGGCCAGAATCCGGTCCAGTTCCGCCTGATCGGACAGGTATTCCTGGACCTTCTTCTGCACGGGCGTCACGAATTCGACCAGCGCGTCGGCCACCTCGGCCTTGAGATCACCGTAGCCCTTACCCTCGAAATTCACCTCGAGGTCGACGATCGGGGTTTCGCGCAGCGAGCTCAGGATCACCAGCAGGTTGCTCACGCCCGCCTTGTTCTCCGGGTCGTAGCGGATCTCGCGCCCGGTGTCGGTGACCGCCGAACGCACCCGCTTGGCGGTGATCTTCGGGTCGTCGAGCAGGTTGATCAGCCCGGCGTCGCTGGAGGCCGACTTGCTCATCTTCGAGGTCGGGTCCTGCAGATCGAAGATCTTCGCTGTGCCCTTGACGATGTGCGGTTCCGGCACGACGAAGGTCTTCTTGTAACGAGTATTGAAGCGCTGGGCCAGGTTCCGGGTCAACTCGAGGTGCTGTCGCTGGTCCTCGCCGACCGGCACCTGGTGCGGGCGGTAGAGCAGGATGTCGGCGGCCATCAGCACCGGGTAGGTGAACAGGCCGACGGTCGCGTTCTCGGCGCCCTGCTTGACCGACTTGTCCTTGAACTGGGTCATCCGGCCCGCTTCACCGAAACCGGTGATACAGCTCAGCACCCAGGACAGCTCGGCGTGCTCGGGCACCTGACTCTGCACGAACAGTGTGGACTTGGCGGGGTCGATGCCGAGCGCGAGCAGCTGGGCGGCGGCGGACTTGGTGCGCGCCCGCAGCGCCTTGGGATCCTGGCTGACGGTGATCGCGTGCATATCCGGAATGAAGTACAGCGCGTCGTACTCGTCCTGCATCGTCACCCAGTACTGCAGCGCACCCAGGTAGTTGCCGAGGTGGAAGGAGTCGCTGGTGGGCTGGATGCCCGACAGCACCCGCTGCTTACGTTCGGCCGTCTCGGCCGGGGCAGGACTGGACATACCCCGAATCTTTCCATGCCGCTCAAGCGGAATTTCGCTGCACCCAGTTGCGTGGATCGACACCGGGCATGCTCGGGTGGCCCGTCTTGACCATGCGCGGTTCGCGACGGGCGAGCAGCTGATAGGACGGGGCGCTCGGCCCGGCGAGCGTGCCCGCCAGTACCCGGGGCGCCAGCGGCGGGACGACATGAGCGGTGCGGATGCTGCGGCACAGCGCGCGGTGCGCCAGTTCGTCGGAGATCCCCCAGTCGATGCCGTACATCTGCCGGATCCTCGGCGGAAGACTGCCCTGGACCAGCAGATACAGCGCGGTCCCGACCTGTTCGGCCGGTGGGCGCAGCCGGTACGCCTTGCGGTGGCCCGCGAGATAGGAGCCGACCAGTTCGGCCTCGTCGGTGAGGAACAGTTCGGTCGAGTTCAGATAGCTGTCGAAGTAGCGACGGAAGGCCGGGTAGTCGGCGGGTGCGGCGTCGCGCGGCATGCCGAACAGTTCACCCCAGCGGACATAGTCCTGGTAGAGGTCTTCGCGCTCGGTGGCCGTGAGTTCGCGGACGAGGCGGTCGTACATCACCTCGGCCGAATCGAAGGTGAAGGCCATGGTCATGAACATCAGGTGCGGATCGTGGGCCGCGTAGGCGGTGCCTGCCGGATGGTGGGCGCCCGCGTCTTCGGGCAGGGTGCCGACCACCGCGTCGTGCTTGCGCCGGGTGAAGGCCAGCGCGCGATCGGCCTCGGCCAAGCTGCCGAGGAACACCGCTTCGAACAGGGCGCCGGTGATGGCCAAGCGGGTGTACGGGGTTTCCCGATGCGCGGTGTGTTCACTGGTGCCGACGAACAGCAGCGGATGCACCGCGCCGATCACCAGCGCTCGCACGCCGTAGGTGAGACCGACCGCACGCTTGCTCATCACCCGCCGGATCATCGAATCGTCGGCGAAATATCCGGGTTCGCCCTGCCGTGTGGCCATGTTGCGCCTCCTCGTCGAGTGCATCTGGCAATAGAATCCCCCAGAATTGATATTCTGGCAAGAGTCTCTACCAAAACACCGCGAGAGGACGGCAGCACGCACAATGGACGCTGTGGCAGCACAACGGACATACGGTGGCGTTTCGGCGCAGGAGCGGCAATCCCAGCGGCGGACCGCGCTGCTGGACGCGGCGCTCGACCTGGTCGCCGCCGATGCCAAACTCACCGTCGCCGGCCTCTGTGCGCGCGCGGGCCTGAACGAGCGGTACTACTACGAGAGTTTCGACAAGCGCGACGACGTCCTGGAAGCCCTGCTCGACCGCATCGCCGACGAACTCACCGCGGCGATCGCCACCGCGCTGGCCACCGCGCCCGCCGACAGCCGCGTTCAGGCCCATGCCGCGATCGACGCGGGCATCTCGGTGCTCACCGACGACCCGCGCAAGGCCAGGGCCGCGCTGATCGCCGGAATGGCCACCCCGGAGCTTCGCGCCCGTACCGCCAGGACGGTGCGGGCGTTCGCCCGGCTGGTCGCCGCCGAGGGCACCGGCTTCTACGGCGGCGACGTCCCACAGAACCTGGTCGACTTCCGGGCGATCTACCTGGTCGGCGGCCTGACCCAGACCCTCACGACCTGGCTCGCGGGCGACCTCGATCTCACCCGCGAGGAACTGATCGACCAGATCACCGACGTTTTCGTCCTGCTCGGCGACGACCTCGCCGGTCGCTACCGCTGAACGATCCCGCTACAGCGGGAAGCACGCGCCGGTGCACGGCGCCGACGACCCGTTGCCCAGCCAGCCGATCAGGCGCCAGAACTGGATGTCCACGTTTTGCACCGAGCCGGTACCGGAACCGCTGTCCGCGATCTGCGCACCGTTCGCAGGCTGGGACGGAAGGGGCACGCACACATCGAGCATGACGCCGTCGCATTCCGCGGCGGAACCGCTCGACAGCGCGCGCAGCAGGTTGCCGACCAGGTCGCTCGATCCCGGGGACGCCTCGGCGACCAGCTGAATCTTCGCCGGCGCAGTGTCGGCGCCCGCCACGGCATCAGCTGTCACCGGACCGGTGGCCGCCGCGATGATCGCGCCGAAAATACTCGCGCTCACCAGTATTCGCTTCATCAGGTTCTCCTCGCCGGCAGCCTCGGGTGGCCGCACGGCGAAGACAGTAAGCGGACTGATCAGACTGCGACAGACACCAATAGCAGTGGCATCGAAACCCGGGCACCGGTGTGCCGATCCAGCGGACAGTCGTCCACCGTGGACACGGATTCGCGTCAGTCGGTCAGTCCGACCGCGCCGAAGGTGTCCGCGTCGCCTTGCAGAACCACGCGGAACACGACATCGCGGCGCGCCCAATAGGCGGCGCAGTCGCGCATGGTGGCGTCGAACCAGGCGCGTTCGGCGGGTTGCTCGCCGAGCAGGTCGTCGGCGGTGCGGATCACCGCGACATAGCCCGGGGCGTCGCCCACGAAATCGTCGAGGTCGCGCAGGCATTCGTCGAAGGCGTCCTTGTTGGCGCCGAAGTAGTACGGGAACTGGAAGGCGGCGGCGAACTCGTCGAACAGCTCTGCCGTGGTGCGCATCTTGGTTCCCCGCAGTTCGCGCACGCGGTAGTCGGCGGGGGCGTCGTAGCGGACGCCGCTGAACTGGTTGGCGTCCACCGGCAGCGCACCGAGCACCGGCGGCGCGGTCGCAGCCGGTGCTTCGGGGATGGGGCGAGCAAGGAACTGCGACAGCGTCATTCGCGGAGTCATCAGCGCATCCTCGTGAAGGTTTCGTAG
>NZ_JBHWZY010000167.1:0-10257 GCF_042727815.1 Nocardia sp. NPDC060220 | reverse complement strand
GTTGCTGGACCGAGCTGAGGACGGCGGAGCCGATTCCGGCGTTGTCCTCGGTGGTGCCGGTGAGTGCGGTGACCGCCAACGCGGGCAAGCTCATCCCGCAGCCGATGCTGGTGACGAGCAGGGCGGGCAGCACCCCCGAGGCGTAGCTGTCGTGGCCGTCGATGCCCGACATCAGCACCAGGCCCACCGCGCTGACAAGGAGTCCGGTCACCAGCCCAGCACGCTCACCGAGCCGGTTCACCGCCCGCGACGACACCCACATCCCGGCCAGAATCCCCGCCCCGAAAGGCAGATACGCCAGACCCGCGATGAAAGGTCCGTAGCCGAGAACGGTCTGGAGGTGCAGCATCAACAGGAAGGCCATCGCGTAGAAGGCCGCGGAGAACAGCAGGGTCGCCCCATTGGCCACCGCTCGTGGCCGAAAAGCCAGGAACGACAACGGAACCAGCGGTTCTTCGGTGCGCCGCTCCACGATCACGAACGCCACCGCCAGCAGGACCGCAGCGATCATCGCCATCGTGGAACCGAGTTCGCCCCAACCGGTTTCGGACGCGCGCAGCAAGCCGTAGACCAGTAGCACCGGTGCGCCGGTGATGAGGGCCGCTCCCACGACATCGACCCGCGTACGTGGTCCACTCCGGCTCTCCGCGACCCACCGTGGCAGCAGCACCGAGGCCACGACAACGACCGGGACGTTGATCAGGAAAACCCACCGCCACGAAGCGAACCCCGTCAGAGCTCCGGAGATCACCAGCCCGGATGTGGCGCCCACCGCGGCCGTCGCGCCCCAGATGCCGATCGCCTTGGCGCGTTCGCCCGCACCCGGATAAAGCAGAGTGAGCAGCGCGAGCGCGGCCGGGCTCGCCATCGCCGCACCTGTGCCCTGGATGAATCGCCCCGCCACCAACTGCCACGGTTCCTGCGCGAGCGCGCACAACACGCTCGCCACGCCGAAAACGGCTACGCCGCTGAGGAACACCCGGCGCCGACCCAGGAGATCGGCCACTCGGCCGAACAGCAACAGGAACCCGCCGAAGGCGAGGATGTAGCCGTTCACCACCCACGCGAGACCCGCGGTGGTGAATCCGAGGTCGTCGCGCACGGTGGGCAGCGCGACACTGACCACGTTGTCGTCCAGATTCAGCATGAACTGGACCAGACAGAGCACGATCAGCACCGCGCGGCGCCGAGCCTCGTCTGCGCCCGAGCCGGATTCCGCTGTAGAGATCGAAGTCATGCATCGACGGTAGGCAGCGAAGACAGATGGCCGCTAGACGTCACCAGGCCAACTGATAGCGCATTGAGGACATAGTCTGGGGGTATGCCCGAACCCGCCTTCGAACCCGCTCCCCCCGGCGTGGGCGCGATCGTGGTCGGCAGCTTCCCGCTCGCGGCCGGACAGTGGACCCACGAGCACTACCACCCCCAGCACCAGCTGGCCTGGACACGCAGCGGCGTGCTCGGAGTCGCTGTGGGACAAGCGCATTGGATCGTGCCGCCGACCCGCGCGTTATGGCTGCCCGCAGGAGTCGCGCACAAGACCGGCGCGAGCCGCGACGCCGTGCTGTGCAGCCTCTATTTCGAACCGGACCGCTGCGAGCTGGACTGGTCCGAACCCACCGCGGTCCGCGTCGACGGCCTGCTGGCCCACTTGATCGTGCACCTCGCCCAGAGCACACTGGCCGATGATCAGCGGCTCCGCGCCGAGGCGGTCGTCCTCGACCTGTTGCAGCCGCTGCCCGCGACGCCGATCGACGTGCCCCACCCCGTCGACGAACGAGTACGCACAGTCGCCGACGCGCTACTGGACAACCCGGCCGACCCGCGCAGCTTGGAAGCCCACGCCCGGGCCGTCGGTGTGAGCCGTCGCACGCTCACCCGATTGTTCGTGCAGGACACCGGGATGAGTTTCGACCGCTGGCGCACCCACGCGAGAATCCAGGCCGCGCTGCCGCTGCTGGCCGACGGCCGGCCCGTCTTCCTCGTCGCGCACACCGTCGGATACGCCACCGCCAGTGCGTTTCTCGCGGCCTTTCGCCGAACGGTCGGCACATCGCCGCGGCGATACCTCGACGGCTGAGCCGAACAGCACCGAAGCCCCACGACCAACAGCTGATCGGCAGCCCCTGCCGCACTCCGTCAGCGGCCTCCGGTGGACCCGTCCACCGGACGTCTGACGCTGAGCTGCGACATCCAGGCGACGCTGTCGATCGTCGCGACCCGCACCTCGGTCGCGATCGCTTTCATGTGCCCCTCGTCGAAGAGCGCGAGCGAGGCGCTACTGATCGTCCCCGCCTCGTCGACGCCGGCCCTCCAGCTGTCCGCCAGCCGTTTGTTCATCTCCGCCACCGCGTGCCGGCGCACCCGATCCCAGCTCAGGTCCGGATGCACCTCGTTCACGGTCCCGGTGCACAGCCAGTCGTCGAGCGTCATTCCGAACAGTTCCGACCACTGCTCGGTATAGGTAGTCACTGACTCGCTCCTCTGATCGGCGCTGCGACGTCGCACGGTGTCCGACCTGAATGATAAGGCCGCCCTACCGAAATCGATAGCGGGCCTTATACATTCGCCGCAGCATCGGCCGGATCGGCAGGCGGCCCGCTCAGCTCTCCTTGACCAGGTCCGGCTCGGTCTCGGCCATCACCGCTTCACCACGCGCGACCATTCCCGCTTCGTCGGACAGTGTCAGATGCGGGATGAACAACGCGAGCGCGAACGCGAGCACCGCACCCGGGATCAGGTACCAGAACCCGGGGACCAGCGCGTCGACGTAGGCGCTGACGATCGCGTCGTGCAGATTGTCCGGCAGGTTCTTGACCACCGAGGGAATCAGTGCGCTCGGATCGATTTTCGCCGCCGCCGCTTCCTGCCAGTTCGCCTGGAACGCGCCGGTGAGGTTCTCGGTCAGCCTGCCGGTGAAGATGGAACCGAAGATCGCGATGCCCAGCGCGCCACCCATTTCACGGAAGTAGTTGTTGGCGCTGGTCGCCGTGCCGATCTGGTCGGGGGCCACCGCGTTCTGCACCACGAGCACGATGATCTGCATGATCAGGCCGAGGCCGGCGCCCATCACGAACAGCATGGCCGAGACCAGCCACATCGAGGTGTTGGCGTCCAGGCGGGTCAGCCACAGCATGTCGATCCCGATCAGCGCGGCGCCGATCGGCGGGTACACCCGGTAGCGACCGGTTTTGGTGATCGCGTTCATCGAGGTGATCAGCGTGAGCATCATGCCGATCATCATCGGGATCAGCAGCAGACCCGACACCGACGCGGAGGTACCGCTGGCCATCTGCAGGTAGGTCGGGATGAAGCCGATGGCCGCGAACATCACCAGGCCGACGAGGAATCCGATCAGCGAGGTGAGCACGAAGGTGCGATTGCGGAACAGCCACAGCGGCAGCATCGGCTCCTCGGCCCTCGACTCGACGAACACGAAGGCCGCGACCACGATGACGAGAGCGGCGATCATCGACACCATCACCGTCGAGCCCCAGGCGTACTGCTTGCCGCCCCAGTCGGTGATCAGGATCAGCAAGGTGGTCGCGGTCGACATGAGCACGATGCCGAGGTAGTCGGGCCGGAACTTGGGCCGATGGCTGGGGATGTTGAGGTAGCGGAAGGCGATGAACAGCGCGGCGATGCCGATCGGCACATTGATCCAGAAGCACCACCGCCAGTCGAGATGGTCGGCGAACAGTCCGCCGAGCAGCGGTCCGGCGACCGAGGTGATGCCGAAGACAGCACCCATCGGAGCCATGTACTTGCCGCGGTCCTTGGCGGGCACCACATCGGCGATGATGGCCTGCGCCAGGATCATCAGACCGCCGCCACCCACGCCTTGCAGACCGCGGAAGGCGATGAACTCCCAGAAGCTGGTCGACGCGGCGGCGCCGATCGACGCGGCGGTGAAGACGGTGATCGCGAACAGGAACAGCCATCGCCTGCCGAACATATCGCCGAGTTTTCCGTAGATCGGCATCACAATGGTGGTAGCGAGCAGGTAGGAGGTGGCGGTCCAGGCCATGTGCGAGACACCGCCCAGTTCGCCGACGATGGTCGGCATCGCGGTGCCGACGATCATCTGATCGAGGCTGGCCAGGAACATGCCCGCGATCAGAGCGGAGAAGATCAGCCAGATCCGCTTCTGCGTCAGGACGATCGGGGTGGGCGGCGAGTCGGCCGTCGTGGTCATCGGAGCGTCTCCCTTGTGCTGTCGTCCGGCCGGAACAGCCGGGAGGCCATGGCGCAGTGCTCGTGCAGCGCTGCCGCCAGCGACCCGTTCGGGTCGGCGGCCAGCGACATCGCTGCCCGCGTGGTGATGGTTGTCATGATTCCCGCGGTGAGCGAGGCGAATTCGGGGTCGACGTCGGCCCCGCACCTGGCCGCGAGGAGTTCGGCGATGGCGGCCTCCATCCGGGCGCCGGAGGCGATGAAGGCGGCGAGCACTCTCGGCTCGGCCATCACCAGTTTCGTGACCAGCGAGATACCCTCGCGCACTTCGCTTTCCGGCTGGAAGCCCGCGGCGTGCAGCCAGGTGAGGTCTTCGATGAGCACACCGGTCGGACCGCCTGCGACGAATTCGCTTCTGGCTTCGGGCGTACCGATCTCACCGATCGGGCCGACCACCGCGTCCAGCTTGGTCTCGTAGTAGTTGAAGAACGTGCGCGGCGAGACGCCCACGGCCTTGGCGATGTCGTCGACGTTCGTCGCGTCCAGCCCGTGCTCGACCGCCAATCGCCGCGCGGCGAGGCAGAGATCGAGCAGGGTCCGTTGCTTCTTCTGTTCACGCAGACCGACCGCGGCCTGTTTGACCGGCTCCTGAGTCACGCCCATAAATTAGCACAAACTGCAATATTTCAGGAACTGCAACTATTTGCCCGAGAAGCGGGCCGACTCTTCGGGCAGGTCGACGCCGCGTTGATGCCGGGAAAAGGACCGCCCCGGGGCGACACTGGAAGTCGTGGACATCGACCCCGGGGACAGCGCTGCGCAGGCGCCCGCGCGAACCAGAATGCCGACGTGGCTACCTCGGGCAATGGTGCTGGCACTGGCGTTCTTCGGACTGTTCCTGCTCGCGGACTGGGCGTTCCACCGGCTGACCGGCATCCTGATCATCTTGTTCGTCGCGTTCTTCATCTCGCTGGCGATGGAGCCGCCCGTCGCCCTGCTGGTGCGGCGGGGGGTGCCGCGTGGTCTCGCCACCGGCCTGGTATTCGTCGCCACCTTCCTCTGCGTGCTGGCCTTTCTCGCCGCACTGGTGACCCTGCTCGTGGAGACGGCGACCAACCTGGTCCATGAGACGCCACGACTGCTCGACGAGGGCGTGGACTGGGTCAATCACACCTTCGGACAGCACTTCACAACGCACGACCTGAGTCAACGGCTGCTGCGCGAGTCAGACCTGCTCGAGAGCTACGCGCACACCGCCGCCGACAATGCCTGGGGCGTGTCGACCACGGTCCTGGGCGGCTTGGCCCAGGTCCTGACCATCGCGCTGTTCAGCGTCTACCTCACCGCGGGCGGCCCGAAGGTGCGGCGCACGGTGTGCTCGCTCCTGCCGCCGGCACGCCAGCAGACCTTCCTGCACGCCTGGGACCTCGCCATCGACAAGACCGGCGGCTACCTGTTCTCGCGGTTGCTGCTGGCGATCGTCTCCGCGATCGTGCACGGGGTATTCCTGTCGATCCTGCACCTGCCCAACCCCATCGCGCTCGGGGTCTGGTTCGGCGTGATCTCCGCGTTCATCCCGACCATCGGCACCTACATCGCCGCGATCGTTCCGGTCTTCGTGGCGCTGACCGTCGACCCGATGGACGCGGTATGGATCATCGTGTTCGCGGTTGTCTACCAGTGGTTCCAGGACTATCTGCTACAGCCTCGGATCACCGCGCGCACCGTCGACGTCAATGCCGCGATCGCCCTGCTGTCGGTACTCGCCGGTGGCGCGCTGCTCGGCGCGGTCGGCGCACTGTTGGCCATTCCGGCCACCGCGACAGTGCAGGCGTTCCTGTCCGAGTACGTCAAACACTATGCGGTGACCGAGGATCCGCGCATCGATCAGACGACACCGCGCCGCAAACGTTCCGCCCACACAACCACAGCCGCAGCCGCAGCCGCAGCCGAGGACGCTGTCTCGCAGAAGGACAGCGACTAGGGCGCGTCCCCGTAGATGACGAGCCAGATCGCGCGACCGAGTGATTCGGCCAATTCATCCTCGCCGACACCGGTTTCGGCGGCGAAGGCGACCGAGATCGTGCGTTCGACCATCGAGGTGAGAATCAGGGCGGTGGCTCGGGGATCGAGCTGCGGCCCGACGCGGCCCGACGCCTGTTCGGCCGCCAGCCGGGCACGCACCAGTTCGGCGAAGGTCGCCACTCGGGAACGCCAGTAGGCACCGACCTCCCGGTCGTAGGAGCCCACTTCGGTCAGGGCGAGCAGCAGATAGCGATGGTCGCGGAAACCGCCGATCATCGCGCGCATGGCCAGCACGACTCCGGCCTGCTGATCGGTGTGCTCGGCACTCCACCACATCTCGGCCGCGGCGAACAGATCGGCGGTGGCCAACTCGGCCATCCGGATCAGCAGTCTGCTCTTGTCCGGAAAGTAGCGATAGAAGGTAGATCTCGCCGACCCGGACGCGGCGGCGATCTTCTGCACGGCGATCTCGGTGAACGGCGTGCCGTCGGCCAGCAGGTCTTCGACCGCGGTCAGGACCCGTCGTTCGAATTCCGCCCGCCGGTCGTCAGCGGGTTTGCGCGCCGATCGCGGGACACGGGTCAGTGAGGGCATCGGCTATCCGTCGCCGATGCCGCACCGGGTGCGCTGGCATTGCCCATGCGTCCCATTGTGCCCGTAGACCCGCGGGCCGCCGTGGTGGCGGGGGTAGGGGCCGCGGCAATCCCCCTGTCCCGGTTGGCTATTGACACCTGAATACGGCCCGCCTCATCATCAATCGGACACACTGTCCGAGACTCAGTGACCGAGGTGGTCTTCATGGTCGATTCCCCCGTCACCGCAGTCGAAAGGACCGACGTCGTCGTGGTCGGCGCGCGCTGCGCGGGGTCGGCTACCGCGGCGACACTCGCGAGGGCGGGTCGCGCTGTGGTCGTGCTCGACGCCGCCATCTTGCCGTCGGACACCCTGTCCACCCACCTGCTCTGGCCGGCCGGGCTGGCCGAGCTCCAGCGCCTCGACGCATTGGCCGCCGTCGAAGCACTCGGTGCGCCACGGCTGACCAGGGCCTACGCACAGGCCGCGGGCCACGGTGTCGGTTCCGGCTTTCCCTCGGTCGACGGCATCGACTACGCGATGTGCGTGCGCCGCACCGGACTCGACGCCGTGCTGGCGCGCACCGCGGTGAACGCGGGCGCGCAGGTGCGGCCGCGCTGCCGGGTCACCTCGGTGGTCTGGGACGGGAACCGTTGCGCCGGTGTGCGATACCTCGATGCCGCGGGCCAGACCAGGGAGATCCGCGCCGCGCTCGTTGTCGGCGCGGACGGGCGGCGCAGCACCATCGCCCGCGCGGTGGGCGCCGAACGACCGTTTCTGAGCGTGCCGAGCGGGCGCGACTGCTATTTCGCCTACTGGCGCGATGCCGCCGACGCTCCCCGCCACATCGCCGCCCAGTGGCGTGTCGGTGCCGACCTCGGCACCGCCTTCCCGTGCGACGACGGCCTGGTGCTCAGCCTGGTTCAGCCGCCCACGGTCAGCGACCTCGGACGCGGTCCCGGTGTGGCGGAACGCCGCTACGCCGAGGCCCTGGCCCGGATTCCGGATTTGACCAGCCGACTGCGCGGGTGTGAGCGCGTGGGCCGGATCCGTTCCGCCACCGGCATTTCCTCGTACTTCCGCCGTTCCGCGGGCCCGGGCTGGGCATTGCCCGGCGACTCCGGACACTTCAAAGATCCCGTCACCGCGCAGGGCATCCGCGACGCCCTGCACTATGGACGCACGCTCGCCGAGTCGGTCGACGAGGTTCTCCACGACCCGCGGGCTCTCGACGCTGCCCTGTCGGAGTGGGAGCGCCGCCGCGTCGTCGAGTGCCGCGAGATCTTCCACTGGACGAATCGGCTGGCACGTGGTGAAACGTTGCGGCCCTTGGAGATCGAGCTCTACCGCACCGCCGCCGACGACCCGGAACTGGCGGAGATCACCGCGGGCATCTTCTCCCGCACCCACCGGCCCGCCGAGCTGTATACCCCGTCCCGCGCCCTGGGCCTCGCGGTCCGCGCCTCGGTCCACCAGTGGGCACATCTGCCCGCCGTCCTCGTCGACGTGGCACGCGAGATCCGCGACTCGACCAGCGAATGGCGAACCACGCGGACAACCCTGCGCGGCAACGCAACCGATGACTGCCCACCACCGAACCCACCTTTCACCCTCACCACCGCAGGTCCAGGAGAACACCATGCCTGATCAGCCGACACCGTTGTCAGCACCGATCACCCGCCGCACTGCGCTGCGCGCCGGGCTCGTCGCCGGAGCCGCACTAGCCGTGACTCCCCCGGCCTTCGCCGCAGCGACGACTGCCCGGCGTTCGCCACTACTGCGCTCCGGCGGCAAGTCGGTGGCGATATTCGGTGGCGGCATGGCCGGGCTCAGTGCCGCGCACGAGCTGGCCGAGCGAGGCTACGACATCACCGTCTACGAGCCCGCGTTCCTCGGCGGAAAAGCCCGCAGCATGGGCGTGCCGGGAACCGCGTCGCCCGGTCGTCAGCATCTGCCGGGTGAACACGGGTTCCGATTCTTCCCCGGCTGCTATCAGCATGTCCCCGACACGATGAGCCGAATCCCGTTCCCCGGCAACCAGAACGGTGTGCTCGACAACCTGGTGCGGGTCGAGGGCACGGTCGCCGGATTCCAGGACCTGCCGCCGATCTTCGCCCCGGTCGAGCTCGGTGGACTGAGTCAGTTGACGCCGGAACTGATGCAGAACAGCATCATCGGCGCGCTCGGCTTCATCCCCGACCTACCACCACACGAGCTGGCGTTCTTCGCCAAGCAGATGCTCGTGTGGTTCACCTCCAGCACCGAACGACGCTTCGGCCAGTGGGAATACGTGACCTGGGAACAGATCATGCAGGCCGAGGGAAAGTCGCCCGCATACCGGAAGTACCTGGTGAACGCGCTCACCCGGATCACCGTCGCCGCGAAGCCGCAGACCAGCTCCGCACGAACCATCGGCACGATCGGCGAGGCGCTGGTCCTGGCCGCGTCCGGCACGGTTGCGCAGTTCTCCGGTGGCGTCGACCGAATCCTCAACCGCCCGACCAACGTCGCCTGGATCGATCCGTGGGTCGACTACCTGCGCACGCTCGGCGTCCGCTTCGTCATGGGGCAGGGCCTGGCCGCATTGCGGATGGCCGGCGGTCGCATCGCCGCTGCGACGGTCAGCGGAACAGGTGGGACCACGACAGTGACAGCCGACCACTATCTGTGCGCCATGCCGGTCGACCGCGCGGTCGACCTCCTCGACGACACGATCATCGAGGCCGATCCGCGCCAGGGCGGGATGCGAAACCTGGTCACCGACAGGATGGTCGGCATCCAGTACTACCTGCGCCGCCCCACCGACATCCCCGAGGGACACATCGCCGCGTTGGGCTCCCCCTGGGCCCTCACCGCGCTGCGCCAAGCCCCCATGTGGGTGGGCGACTTCCCTGCCACCTACGGCGACGGCTCGGTGCTGGAATGTCTGTCGGTCGACATCTCCGACTGGGACACACCCGGAATCCACTTCGGCCGCACCGCCAAGGAATGCACCGCCGCCGAAATCGCCATCGAGACCTGGGCGCAGCTCAAAGCCTGGCTCAACACCGGCACCGACTGGCTACGCGACGAAGACATCCACTCCTGGCATCTGGACCCCGGCATCACCTGGTCGGGAACCACCATCCACAACGAAACCCCGCTGCTGGTCAACACAGTCGGCTCCTACGACAATCGTCCCGACGCACACTGCGCGATTCCCAACCTCTATTTCGGCGGTGATCACGTCCGCCACCACATCGACCTGGCCACCATGGAGGGCGCCAACGAATCCGGTCGCGCGGCGGCCAACGCCATCCTCGACGCCGCCGACGATCCGAGTCCCCGCGCCCAGATCTTCCCGCTGGTCTCCCTCCCCGCTTTCGCTGCCGCCAAAGCCATCGACGCGGACCGCTTTCGCGCCGGTTTACCTCACCTGCTCGACGGCTGACCCTTGACCATCCGCAGTTTCTGGTGCACGCTGACACCACATCATTGTGGTGTCAG